>SYLK01000553.1 GCA_005809115.1 Planctomyces sp.
GACACAATGCGAGGATGAGTGACGCCGGTCAGTCGCTCGTTCAGTCCGTTCCGTTCGATGAACAGGGATTCATGGTGCAGACCGAGCAGGTGCAGGATGGTGGCGTGCCAGTCTTCCACACTCACTCGGTCTTCAACAGCTGCAAATCCCAGTTCATCGGTGGCGCCGAGTTCGAATCCGGCGCGAGTACCACCGCCGGCCATCCAGGTACAGATGGCGTTCTTATTGTGGTCGCGTCCGGCACGACTGGCATCCTTGTCCCCGGGCAGCTGAGAGATTGGAAGCCGCCCGATTTCGCCGCCCCACAAGACGAGCGTTTCATCCAGCAGCCCACGCTGCACCAGATCGGCCAGCAGTCCGGCAGTGGGTTTATCCGTTCGGTCACAGGCTTCCTTCAGAGATGTGACGATGTTTCCGTGGTTGTCCCAGATCTGGCCATTGATGAACAACTGCACAAAGCGGACTCCTCGTTCAATCAGCCGCCGGGCAATCAGGCAACGTCGTCCGTAGGATTCGGTCACGGGCTGATCGATCCCATACAGACGCAGGGTGGACTCGGTCTCCTGCGTGAGATCCAGTGCGTCACTGGCGACGACCTGCATACGGGCTGCCAGTTCATAGGTGGCAATCCGGGCAGCGAGTTGCGGACGATGGGGGCGACGCCCCTCATGCAGGCGATCGAGCCGAGAAATCAGATCGCGTTCCAGCAGGGTAATTGCTTCCGGTTCCTCGAAATCGGGCCGCAGGTTCAGCACGGGGGCGCCGGTCGCGCGGAACCGAGTCCCCTGATAGAGCGGTGGCAGGTACCCGGACGTCCAGTTGTCAATCCCGTTGACCGGCAGTCCCAGCGGGTCATCAAGGACAACGTAAGACGGGAGGTTCTGGTTTTCGCTGCCGAGTCCGTACGAGGCCCAGGCTCCCAGGGTCGGCCGACCAATGAACTCGCTGCCTGACTGAATCTTGTACAGCGCCGGTTCATGCGTGAGATTTGTGGTGAACATCGACCGGATCAATGACACGTGATCGACCTGTGTGGCAAAATGTGGCATCGCATCGGAGACCCACATGCCGGACTGTCCCCGCCGGGCGAACCGGAAGGCACTCTTCATCAGCGAGCCCGCGGCTTCAGGAAACTCGACCTCCCCGGCGATCTGGTTGAAATAGTCTTCGCCGTGGCGTTTTGTCAGTTCCTCCTTGGGATCGAACAGGTCCATCTGACTTGGACCGCCATTCATGAACAGATGAATGACTGAGCGGGCTTTCGGGCTGCGGTCAGCGGTGCGAGGGCGCAGATCCTGCGGAGTCTGGCTGCCGACAGCGGCGCGGAGATCGCGGCCGAGCAGGTGGGTGAGCGCTGCGACGTACAGGGCGGACCCGACCTGCTGGAAACAACCTCGTCGGGTGGCTCGGGACTCAGCAGTTTCTGATTCGGGAACCCTGTTTGGATTGCGAGGCATGGAAAATCCTGACGCGGGATCTGCCCGCGGTGCACTGGCTTTTTCGTCACCTGGTGACGGGGCAATGTTCAGTCGACGTACACAAATGCTGCGGAATTCATGACGGCATGGCAATAGTTCTGCAGGGCTCGCAGAGCGGGATCGGCATCCGACTGTGACTCGCTCAGCGCCTGCTGCCAGCGTGAGGTCAACTGAGCGAGCCCCGCGGCGACGGATGTCATTTCTTCGGACGTGGGTGCGGTCCCGAAAGCCGTCTCATGCACGCGGATGATCTGCTGCCGCGGGTCTGTGCCCACGTCGTGTCGGACGCGAGCCGCGAAGTGTCCGGCAAGTTCATACACGGTGGCGTTGTTCAGCAGGTGCAGAGCCTGCGGAGCCACGACGGATTCACCGCGTTCGAGGCAGTTCGGCCCCATCTGCGGCGAATCGAAGGCTTCCAGGATGGTGGGCAGTTTGGTGCGCCGGTGCAGCACGTAAATGCTGCGGCGTCCGCCCTTGTCAGATGCTTTGACGGTAATCAGCCCTTCGCTGCTTTCCTCCACGCTGTCGGGCGGCCCGAACGGGGTGGGGTCAAGGCGACCGGACACGAACAACAGCGAATCTCTGAGGCTTTCGGCTTCGATGCGGCGGAGGGGCATGCGCGAGAGCAGCAGATTGTCCGGATCAGCCGCGAGCAGATCGGGCGAGACGAGGGAACTCTGGCGGTATGTGGCCGACCCGGTGATCAGGCGGTGCATGGCCTTCAGGCTCCAGTTGTTCCGCACGAATTCGGTCGCCAGCCAGTCGAGCAGTTCCGGGTGCGAGGGCGGGGCACCGGTCTTTCCGAAATTTGCCAGCGTGCGGACAATTCCGGCACCGAAATGATGTTTCCAGATGCGGTTGACCATGACTCGCGCGGTGAGCGGATGATCCGGACGTGTGAGCCAGCGCGCGAGGGCGAGTCGTCTGCCGGTCGTGGCCGCTCCGGGCCATGGTGGCTGCACCGCGAACGGAGCGTTCCGGTCGGAGAGCACGGCGGGTACTCCGGGCTCGACGGCGTTTCCTGGAGTCAGATAGTTGCCGCGTTTCAGAATGAAGGTGGGCGACGGGTCGCCTCGGGACCACAGCGCGCGAATCGTCGGTTCCGGTCGGCGTTCCGCTTCAAGCCGCTGGATCTGTTCATCGAGCGCTTTCCTGCGGGGCTCATCCTGCGTGGACTGTCGTTCTTCCTGCAGCGGCCGCAGTTGATCGGCAATCCGCTTTTCGTTCAGGTCCCACACCTGCCGTTCGGCCGTGGTGACATTTTTCAGGTGACGTTCCTGAGGTCCCAGCCAGTCGTGTTCGTCGAGCGCATCCTTGAGTGCCGCGGCGAGCCGATAGTAGTCCCGCTGCGGCAGTGGATCAAATTTGTGGGAATGGCAGCGACAGCAATGGAGCGTCAGTCCCATGACCGCAGTTCCCAGGATCTGAATCTCGTCGGCCACGACTTCCAGACGGTCCGGTACGAAATTCGTGATGCCGGCGAATGTGCGATCTGGCGCGGTTCGCAGAAAACCCGTGGCCACGAGATTCTCGTAGATCTCGTCCGTAATGACCGGTGCGTGCTGATAGTCGGCCAGTTCATCGCCGGCGAGCTGTTCCTGCAGGAAGCGGTCATACGGCTTGTCCACGTTGAACGACCGGATCACATAGTCACGATAGCGCCACATGTCGGGTCGGATGCGGTCTTCGTTCTGTGATCCTTCGGAATCCGCATAACCAGCCGCATCCAGCCAGTGACGAGCCCAGCGTTCCCCATACTGCGGCGAATCCAGCAGGCGGTCGACCAGTCGCTCGTAAGCCTCGGGGTGCTGGTCATGGACGAACGCTTCAACCTCGGTGGGCACAGGCGGCAGCCCGGTCAGATCGAACGACAGGCGTCGGATCAGCGTGGCGCGGTCGGCCTCGGGCGACAGGGTCAGACCGTGCATTCGCAGGCGCAGCAGAATGAACTGGTCGATGGGATTCCGGATCCGTCGGAGATCGTCGGGGGTGAGCGACTCAGTTGCGGGCAGGACGGCCACGGGGGGGCGAAACGCCCAGAACTCGCGATCGCTGTCGGAGACTTCCCGATCGTTTTCCGGCGTGACAACATCGGGCACCGGATCGGCTTCCGGCAGGCCCTGCGAGATCCAGCCTTCCAGCATTCGGAGTTCCTGGGCCTCCATCGGTTTCACACTCACCGACACCAGCTGTCGGCGGGGCGGCATCTCTTCGGCATGTATCCGTCTGACCAGCAGACTGGCC
>SYLK01000554.1 GCA_005809115.1 Planctomyces sp.
AATAAATTTTCTGGTCAGGGAAGCGCAGCGTCCCCTGACCGGAATCACGCTGGTGTGTGACAGCGGCTGGACCTGAATGTTTCGTTTTGACCGTAAAATTGCGGCATGAAATCATCGGCCAGCTGAGGAACGGATCCAGCGAATCCGAATTCGACGTGCAGGATTCAAGCGGCCGAAGTTTTCCTGAGTTTGTTCAACTGATTTTTTGGCCGGTCCTTATGCAGCTTTGACGCGATGCCGACAGGCACAAAGGAGTTGCAGAATGAAATCGTGTACCTTCGTGTTGTCCGCGAGCGTGCTTGCGACCAGTATCTTCGTGGGAGTACTGGCTGGCTGCAGTTCAGAATCTCAGCTGGCGGAAAATACACGGGGGCTGACATCGTGGCAAATGGGACTCCGGCCGCATAACGGCTATTCGTATTCCGCGACGGCCGCGGACCAGCCCTGCAAGTTGCCGCCGAAAGGGACGGCGGTAATCACGGGGCCCTCGAATTCAAAACTTTTCAGCCCGCCGACTACCTGAGTCCTGACCCCGCCGGCCACAGGTACATGAAAAATCCGGGCCAGGTGCTCCAGCATGGCAAACCCGACCGGCCCCGCACCGATCTCACAGGCGTGCATTTCGACGCAACCAAAGCGGACAAAAATAGTCTTCAATCGGGACAGGACGGTTTCAAGTTCGGAGATATTCTCTTTGTCCTGAAGCTTGAAGATGGCGTTGCGGTAACGTCCCGCATCCCGGACTTTTTCTCCGGAGGGGAGCACCACATAACGTCCCCCGGTGATGTACTCCCCGCCGGTGTCACCGTGGCCCAGAAACCGCAGCAACACTGTCGAGCCTGATTGGCCGGCCTGCCGCAAGATGGCTGAGACGACGTGGTCCACCCCGCCGCACATCCCTCCCGCGACGATCGGATCTCCTCCCGCAGCAACCAAGCCGGACACGATCAGCGCCATATGTTTGGGGTCAGTAGTGTCCACAGCATCAATGACTTTCAGTCCCGACTCTTTGGTCAGCGCCATCCAGGTATTCATCCCCACGACGCCATCCTGCTTAAGAACCCCCTGACAAGATCTGCGGCGTCAACACTCCTCGACGACATTTGTCGCCTCATCGCGATGCTACCCCAACAGGCAACGCCGTTAAGGATTTTTCAGGCGGCAGACGTTCGAAAGCCCCCTCAACCGGCCTGTCGGCCACCTTCTTCCCCGAGTACAGGGGGCGAAGGGACATCACAGACGCAAAGAAACCACCCGGCGGATTGGATCCTTCACCCTGGCTGTGATGGCTCTGCCCCCTCTCCCCCGAGTACTGGGGAGAGGGCAGACGTACGGCGCGGGGCGGTCAGTCGACGTACAGAAACTCGTTCGATGTGATCAGTGCGTGGCACAAACCCGTGAGCGCTGCGCCGAGTGCGGTCTGGCCCTGCGGCAGACTGACGGTACCGGCATTGATCGTTTCCAGCTGCTGTGCGAGGAACTCCAGTGACGAACTGATTTCCTGTTCGTCCGGGTCCCGCCCGTAGGCCAGCTGCCATGCGCGAACCATCTGAGCGGGGAGCGCTGCGGGATGATCCGACGGTCCGCGAAATCCCTCGACGGAAGAGAACACACGATCAGCCTGACCTGTCTGGCGGAGGGTGATCGTCACAGTCCAGCTGAATGAATCGGACGTGTAGTTTTCACGACAGTCGGTCACGAAATCCACGATGTCTCCGGCGCTGACCGGCAGCTCTGGTACGTCGGTGGTCGCAGCGCCTGAGAACGCGGTCCACTCGCCCTGCACTGCCTTGACTTCGGTACCGACGACAACGCGATCACTCGGAGCTTCCGTCCGGATGCTGCCGCTTCGGACAAGGCGACCGCGGACGCCATCACCGTTGGGATTTCCGTGCTGCAGAGACCCAGTGACCGAGATCACTCCGTCAGCCGGAGCGATCCAGCGGCGAATTACCGATCGGGCAGGAATATCCGGATGACCGCCGTCCGCCTGCAGCAGGGCGTACCCGAGCTGCGGATCCGGCAGTTCCGGTCCGCCCTGCCAGGCGGATCCCGTCCAGTGTGGCAGTCGGGTAAATGACTCGACCTGTCCCGTCGCGCCCACTGATCCGAAGCCGAACTGCCACGGATCGGCTCCGACGGCCAGGGCAGTTCCGCGTGCAGTGAGTTCCGGCGGAACGTCGGCCGGCTCGCGACGGCAGCGGTCTGCAAGCTGGCGGGCAAAGTGCAGGATCGATTCGGAATTCATCAGCATCAGCGACTGCGTCGCGACCGTGGACACAGGACGGATCTCGCAATTTGTTTCCATCACCGGGGCATCGAAGGCCTGCAGCATGGCAACGGGCTGGGTCCGCCGCGCCTTGATGTACAGGCTGCGGCGAGTCTGTGCCGGATCCACGATCACCTGCCCTGCATCGTCCTCCTTCACAGGGACGGGCGGGCCGAACAAAGTCGGATCCAGCTGTCCCCCGGCAGCCAGCATCTGGTCTCGCAGGACTTCCGCATCCAGTCGCATCAGTGCGCGGCGTGAGAAATACCGATTGTCGGGATCGAGCGCGTCATGCGCCGGGGTTCTCTGACCGGACTGACGCCAGGCGGTGGACGACAGGATCAGGCGGTGGAGTTTTCGCAGACTGAAACCCTGCTGCATAAACTCAGCGGCCAGCCAGTCCAGCAGTTCCGGGTGGGTGGGACGGCTTCCCAGCTGACCGAAATCCGCGGGTGTGGCCACGATACCGCGTCCGAAATGGTGCAGCCAGATACGATTGACCATGACACGGGGCGTAAGTGGATTCTGCGGCCCCGTCAGCCATGAAGCGAGGGCCAGGCGTCGCCCGGTGGTTGGCCGCTGTTCGTCCCTGAGCGGGAACGTCACGGGGTCGTCTTCGGAGCAGGCCACGGCGAGCGGCGCCGGGTACACGACCTGACGTGGCTGCTGGTGGTCGCCGCGATGGAACAGATGGGTTTCGGGGGCATGCCCCGGTGGTTCGATCAGCACGGCCAGGAATTCTTCTGGTGGCTTGCGAGCGCGCACCTCGGCGATGCGGGCATCGTATTTCTTCAGGTCTTCCGCGGCCGCCGGCAGATACTGATACAGAACGCCGGGCGAGATGTTGACACTGGGATAACGGTCCAGCAGCGCCTTCTGCTCGTCGGTTCGCTGGTCTGCCGCAGTCACGTACGCCAGCCGCAGCTGTTCGCGGAGTGGTTCCTGATATCGGGTCAGTTCCTGATCAAGGGCCTGCTGCATGTATTCGGACTGCTTCGCACTTCGGACGGCATCGATCGTTGCTGCTTCGGCGTCGATTTCGGCAGCTTTCCGGCGATCCGCTTCGGTGTAGAGCGAGACCATCCGTTCGGCCGGTGTTTTCCATTGCTGCCAGTCGAGTGCCGGAGCAAAAACGGCCCGCAGGGCGAAATAATCGGTCTGCAGGATGGGATCGTAGCGGTGGTCGTGACACTGTGCACAGGCCATGGTCACACCCAGCAGCGACGAACTCACGATGCGCAGCGCATCATTGATGGCCTGATTGCGACCGACCTCGTCGTTTGCGCCGCTGCCGGTCCCGTCGGCCGCCATTCGCAGAAATCCGGTTGCGCTCAGCAGCTCAATCTGTTCGGGCGTCAGATCTCCCTGCCGTGGGCCGGCCAGCTCATCGCCGGCCAGCTGCTCTGTAATGAAACGGTCGATCGGTTTGTCGCTGTTGAATGAGCGGATCACATAGTCACGATACTTCCACGCCCATGGGCGTTCACTGTCAGACACGGTGTAGCCGTCTGAATCCGCGTAGCCGGCAACATCCAGCCAGTGCCGGGCCCACCGCTCACCGTAGTGTGGTGAGGCGAGCAGCTCTTCGATCAGGCGTTCATACCAGTCCGAACCCGGATCCTGCTGCCAGCGTTGCTGATCTTCGCGAGTTGGCGCGAGGCCGGTCAGATCGGCATACAGCCGCCGAATCAGTATGGGTCGGTCTGCGTCCGGCGCGAACGACAGCCCCTCGGGCATCGCTGCCAGCAGAAAAGCGTCAATCGGGTTTCGCACTCGGTCGGTCACAGATGCCGCCACCTGTGGAACGTCCGGGCGAATGATGGGACGAAACGACCAGAACGAGCGATCTTCGGGAGTGAGTCCCAGTCCCGGTGGGATTTCCTCCGGTTCCGGCCTGACGGTCCTGGATCCCTGATCAATCCAGCGCACCAGAACGTCGACTTCCCTGTCGGAAAGACGTGCGTCACCGGGCGGCATTTCACCTGTGCGGACTTTGTCCACAAGGCGACTGGCTGCGGCCGTTCCGGGAACGATGGCCGCGCCGGATTCACCTCCCTGGAGCATCAGCCGAACCTGGCGGAGGTCAAGTCCGCCCTTCAGTTCGCTGGTAGCGCCGTGACAGTCAAAACAGTGAGCCCGCAGAATCGGGCGCACATGCTGTTCGAACGTCAGCGGTTCAGCGATCTCGTCGCCGCGGACCGCGTCACCAGTCGCGGTCGCCAGAGCCGCAGCCACGATGAGCGCAATCTTCGTCATCAGAGTATTCAGGAATCTCACAGATTCACCTCAGTCTCGTTCAGGCGGGCGAGCTGCCGATCAGTTCGCGTACAGGTCGAGCATCCTCGGGAAGAATTCGTACGGGACGTTCGCTGAAATCGCGAATCGTCGTATCCGGGTCAATCCACAGATTGTGGTAGATCGTGGACAGGATATCTCGATAGTGCACAGTACGTTCTGCCGCATAGGCAGCCGTCTTGTCCGTGGACCCGATCACAGTGCCGACGGACATTCGCCCGCCGGCCATCAGCACGGACTGCACGGGAGCCCAGTGATCCCGGCCGGCGTTCTGATTGATCTTTGGCGTGCGTCCGAATTCGCCCCAGACCACGACGGAAACGTCGTCCTGCAGGCCGCGGTCATGCAGATCCTGAATCAGAGCGGACAAGCCGGAGTCAAACGTCGGCAGGTGCGTTTTCATGTGACTGAAATGCCCGCCATGGGTATCCCAGAAACCATAGGCAACAGTGACGACGCGCACGCCGGCTTCCACCAGACGCCGTGCCATCAGCAGCTGATCATTCCACAGCGGGGCTCCGTCGCCCAGATGCTGCGAAGAACCTCGCCCGTAGCGGTCCCGTACGCTGCGATCTTCGCGTTCCAGATTCATGGCGTCGATCAGTCGGCTGGACGTCAGAACCTCAAAAGCCCGCTGGTAACTTTCGCTGAGGTCGTCGAAGGCATGGTCGTCGGCCTGCCGGCGCACATCGTCCAGCCGGGTCAGCAGTTCGCGCCGAGACGAAAACTGCGGCGCATCCACATAGCGCAGCTGCATGCTGGCCAGGTCCTCGCCGTCGGCGCGCACCTGATTGAAGGCGCTTCCCAGGTAGCCGGCGCCCGTGCTGTTGTACGGCCGGTGCTGCATCGTCGGGAACAGGTCCACGAACGGCGGAGTGACCTGGTCGACACCGCCCTGGATTCTGGCGACCACTGAGCCGAAGTGCGGAATGCCCTCGCGCTGCACCTGTCCCATGGAGTAACCCGTGACGTTCTGAAAACTCGAATGCTCGTCACGCTGTCCCACCACCGACCGGATCACAGTGCACTTGTCGGCAACCCGAGCCAGTCCCGGCAGCAGCTCGCAGAATTCGATCCCGGGCACTGTCGTGGCGATCGGCCGAAACTCACCACGGATCTCCGCCGGCGCGTGGATTTTCAGGTCGAATGTATCCTGATGCGAAATACCGCCCGACAGATAGACCATGATGACGGATTTGTGGGACCTGCGCCCGGACGTTGATTCCGCCTGCAGCAGGTTTGCCAGATGCAGACCTCCCACGGCCAGCCCGCCGATCCGCAGCAGGGAACGGCGGCAAAGACCATCGCAGAAACGTGACGATGTCTGAGGAAAGTGCCACATGGGCCTGAGTTCCGGCAGGAGGTATTCGGCGGACAATCCGGGGGGAGATTCAGAGGGCAGGAAAAATCCGTGGGGTTCAGCAGGAGGTTCGGCGAGCTGACAGAATTCAGAACGCAGCGTCGGTCGTTCCGGCACTGCAGCCGGTCACCTGGCGGAGGTCAGGTTCGCGGCATTCCCGGGCCGTTCAGCGTTCAGTGAATCCTGTGGCAACTGCCGTGTTGAAGCAGTATGATACTCGGGATACGTCCGAAAGTCCTGCAGGAGAATTCTCGCCGGATTTGTCGATTTTCCGGGGCACGCCCTTTTGCGGCTGGAATCAGAGACATGCTGACCTTTCAGTTCCGTCGGCGAACCATGCTGGTAGCTTCCGGTCTGGGATTCGCCGGGTTTCAATTTGGAAGCCCGTCTGCAGCTGCATCGCAGTCGGGCGGGGCCGAGGGGGAACGTGCGACGGTGGCGCAGAGCGCTGCGGTCGGCGGAGGTCGTGCGCGGTCCACCATTTTATTCTTTCTCTGTGGCGGTTCGTCGCACATTGATCTGTGGGACCTGAAGCCGAAGGCACCGCGGGAATACCGGGGGCCGTTTGAACCGGTCGCCACAACGGCTCCGGGAGTGATGCTGTGCGAGCACATGCCTCTGCTGGCACAGCAGGCACATCATCTGGCGCTGCTGAGATCGGTGCGGGGCACGGTCAACACGAACGACCATCACGCGGGGTACTATTACAACCTGACGGGACACGCGCCGGATCCGTCATTTCTGACGCTGGGCAATGACAGACGGCCGATGCCCGATGACTGGCCGTATATGGGAACCGTTGTGGCCGCGAGGAGGCCGAAGCATGCCTCATTACCGAACGCGATCACGCTGCCGCACAAGCCCAGCCAGGCGCCTTATACTCGACCGGGACAATTTGCTGCCCGACTGGGTGTCGAACACGATCCGCTGTACCTGCAGGGCAGCCTGGAACAGCCGCTGCGATTTCACGCACCGGCTCTGGAACTTCAGCCCGGCATGGACGGAGCGCGTATCGAATCACGGCATTCACTGCTTTCCGCCATCGACTCGACGTGGCGCGAGGCCGAGGCACTGATTCAGGCGAAGACCTGGACCCGCCAGCAGGAACGCGCGTTTTCTCTGCTGCAGTCGGCTGGCTCGACGGGTGCCTTCGATGTGAGTCAGGAACCGGAATCGCTGCGTCAGCGATATGGCCAGACGGTCAACGGCATGAGTCTGCTGCTGGCGCGACGTCTGGTTGAGGCGGGCGTGCCGTTCGTGACGGTCTTCTGGCAGGAAGACGAAAAGAGACTTGCCAAAAAGTGTGCCAGCGCCGGCGGCTGGGACACGCACGGGAACAACTTCAACTGCCTCAGAGACGATCTTCTGCCGGAATTCGACCGTGGATTCTCGGCGCTGATCGCGGATCTGGCGGATCGCGGACTGCTGGACGAGACACTGGTGATGGTGACCAGTGAAATGGGCCGCACGCCGAAGATTGGTGACCCTCGCTCCGGCGGAGCGAGCGGCGCCGGCCGTGACCACTGGACGCACTGTCTGACCGACGTGCTGGCGGGCGGGGAGTTCGGGGCGGGCAGGCTTATGGATCCAGTGATCGACTGGGCGAATATCCCTCTGACAAGCCGCTGACACCCGCGGATGTCACCAGAACTGTGTACCACGCCATGAACATTTCCGATCTGCAGGCCACTGACACTGATGGACGGCGCTACGACCTGCTGGCCGAGGGGAACGTGATCACCGACTTGTTCTGACGTTACGGAAGTGCCGGGCCACAGGCCCGGAATGTGAAATCCCCCGGGGCATCACCCAACAAATCCGTGGAGCCGCGCCCGTCAGGAAGCGGAGATCAAGCCCCGCTTCCTGACGGGCGCGGCTCCCAATAAATC
>SYLK01000555.1 GCA_005809115.1 Planctomyces sp.
ATGCGGTCGCCAGCCAGGCAGACGCGTCATCTGTCAGCTGCAGGTCTGAACCGCCTTCGGGACAGAGCACGATCCGCTGGATTCCCTCGCGACTCCTCCGCAGCAGCAGGTCCTGCAGAACCCAGACCGCGAGAATGTCCAAGTTCCTTCTTGTCGACAGCATCAGCAGAGCATCGTTCGCACCCAGCCGCAGCTCATGGAAGGTGCAGAGCGTGCGCAACTGCTGATTCAGGTCAATCAGGGCGAACTGATCGTCCATCAGCCATTTCAGCACCAGTGCCGGCTCACCGGCGCTGCAGTCGATGTCGGAAAACCCGAGAGCCCCGCTGGCTTCCTGTCCCGGTTCCAGTGTGACTGTCCGGAAATCCAGACTGGTGCTGCCGGGAGCTGCTGCCGCAGCATTTGCATTGACCAGCAGGCTGAACTGTTCCCGCTGAATCTGCATTGCCCTGGGAGAGCGGTTGCGGATGCGGAGCTGAAGGGCCAGTTTCAGCGGGGCGGGGCCGCGATCGTGTCCTGGGGGAAACGCCGGTTCGCATTCGAAGAGTGTGATCTCGACGGGTGATTCGTCATCAATCACATCGACACCCGAAGTCGCGCCAGGCAGCGTCAGCGGCGAGACCAGCAGGCTGCCGCAGAGAGTCAGCAGCAGACAGAACGCGAATCGGCAGCGACGACCTGACACCAGGCGCCGCGGGGAACCCCAGGAAGGGCTCAGCCGGAACTGATCGGTTGTGGAATTGTCACGAACCACTGCCTGCGACATGGGGCACTCCGATGCACTGATCGGCCCAGGATCGTACTGCGCCACAGTGGCTCCAGCGGCAGGCCCGGTGCCTGATCGCCAGCTCCGCTCAGCCGCTCAGTCAGCATAGACAGTCACTGACTCCGAGACCACCAGTGGTTCCTGCATTTCCGCATATTTCAGCTGGGCCACAACCATTCCATTGCGAACCGGTTCCTGTCCCTGCAGGATCAGCTGAAATGTCTGTTTCTGGTTTGGCTCGATCCGGACCACCGGGTTGTAGACGACGCTGTTTCCCGGGCCTTTCCTGGCCTTGACTCCCTGCTCCTTGTTGCCGGCCGCCAGAATCGTAATCTGCGCCGGCACCTGTACCTGCAGCTGAACCTCATTGGCTGTGGCTGTGCCGCGATTATCGATGGTGATGGCGAACTTGATTTTCTCGCCCACCGCCACGGGCCCTTCGATGTGGCTGATGTCAGCGCTGACGTTGTGCAGATCCTCGACCGCGATTGTTTTTGTTCCCTGTGAACGGAATCCGGCGTTCTCCACGACCTCGACAACTGCGTCGAATGATCCGGCCGTTTCGGCGGTCAGTTCCACGTCCAGCACAACCTGTTTCCCCGGATCGATCCGGTCGATGCGCCACGTGATCGTTCGGTCCTCAGGATTGTACTGACCGTCCGGGGCCGAGCTGAACTTCATTCCCTCGGGCACGAACTCCAGAACTCTGGCGTCCGTGGCTTCGAAATTTGTGTCATTTGTGATGATGTTCTGAAATTTCGCGGTGCGACCGACATAGCGACGCTCGGGACCGAGTCGTTCCAGCTTCAGCTGCGCGCCGACGACCTGGACTTCTGACTCGGCCGAGGCGGTGGCCAATCCGGAACTGGTGATTTCCGCCCGATTGGTATGTTTGCCTTCTTTGGCGGCAATCACGGTCAGGACGATTTCTCGTTCCTCGCCGCTGCCCAGCGACTTGATGTCGTATTCCAGATCGTTTCCCTCGGTATGCCTCAGCTCGGCCGGGAGGACGGATCGCAGAATGACATCTTTCGCTTCTCCTGTGCCCGTATTTCGGATGAGATAGCGAAACGGCACTTCGTCGCCGACGCGAACCTCCGTCGGACCGGTCAGGTCGAGTTCCAGGCGGGGGGCCGTAATTACGGTGCTGCCTTTGACCTGCGTCTTGAATCGGACCGTGGCAACTCCGTCGAGAGTCCCTTCACCGGTCGGAATGACCCTCACGGTCAGGTGACTGCTCTCACCCGGGGGAATCTCATCAAACTGCCAGATAATCTTACGAGTGGTGCGGTCGAAATCGGCTTTCGGCTGCGTTTTCTCCAGTGTGACGTCCTGAGGCAGTTCGTCTTCGATGATGACATCGAAGGCCGAAGACTGACCGTCGTTACTGACAAAGATTTCATATTCCAGGGGCACTCCCACACTGGCCGTAGGAGGTGCCTTCTTGCGAACTGTCAGATGCGGATGGATCACGTCCGAGCTGGCCGAGGAATCCCGTCGGCCGAGATCAGGCGTGGATCGCCGGTCTTCGTCGACAGCGGGCAGCAACCGCGGTGCGGAGTCTTCCGTCAGAGGATCCTCGATCCTCCTCGGAATGCGATCACGGCTTCCGCCTCGGCCAGGCACAGGATCGGCCGGGTCTTCCCCGCGGCCGTTGCGACGCCCTGGCGTGTCCTGGTCGTCCAGCGGAAACATATCGCCCGGAGTCGGTGGAAACTCATCCGACTCGGAATTGTCATCTGATGCGCCAGATGGTCCGGCGGGTGTCAGACGCGGAATACGAGCTGGGGATGGTTCATCCGCCGACAGATCGGGCTCCGTGTCGCTGTCAGAGCGGTTGTCGCTGTCAAAGCGGTCGTCGCGGACTTCGGTGCCGCCGCGCGGCTTCGGCAAGCGAGTCACCGGTGATGGCTGCAGAACTTCGTCGGTATCGGGAGACGCGCTGTTGCTGTCCTCTGAGTCAAATGGGGGATTTTCCCGGCGACGCTGCCCACCGGCGTCTTCTTCCTGTGAAATCCCCGGTTCCGTCGCGTCAAACGCAGGCAGCGACGACTCAGAGTCGAACGGGACTGTCGTGTTGGGCTGGCCCTCTCCGGGTGCATTCGAGCGCGGAGGATTCTGGCGTGCAGAATTGTTCGCCGGGCGTTGTTTCGCCGGCTCAGCGGGGGAACTCGCCCCGTCTCCCTCACCGAAAAACAGGATGGGCGAACTATTCTCGGCCGGCGGCTTTTCCTCGGCCGGCGGTTTTTTCTCGACCGGCGGAGATTTTCTGGCAGGCGGCGTCTTCAGGGGTACCGTCGCAGGTGACGGCGCACTGATCGCGGGGATCTCGAACGGCGGAGCCTCATCTTCTGTCGCCTGACCGGGCACGCCGTCACCCGGCCACCCGAACGGCGCTGCATCCGGAGCATCGACGGCTGGATCGGGCAGCGGTAACCGCGGCGAATCTTCGTCTGCGGAAAACGGCAGCGGATCTGCTGCCCCGGACGACTGGGATGGCTCCGATAACTCGAGCGACTCCGACGACACGAACGACTCCGACGACCCGAACGACTCCGACGACCCGAACGACTCCGACGACCCGAAC
>SYLK01000556.1 GCA_005809115.1 Planctomyces sp.
ATTTCAAGTTCTACTGCCACGAACGCCCTCATCAGTCCCTGGACTACCGCACTCCATGGGAAGTCCACAACAGCCGCTGCTGACCCTGCCGATCCACCTTAGAGATCGCGCCCGCTGGTCCGAAAACCGGGGTCCACTTCATATGGTTCGCGATGCATGTTCGTCTGACTAATTGGTCAGCGCCACTTCGTGGCGTGATCGCCTGTAAGGCCAGACCCGCTAATTGTTTACGTAAATTGATATCCCTGCCAACCCAGGGGAGAGAAGGTGCCCCCAGGGCGGATTGTTCGCGGCTGTCGCGTGGGAAAGTCCTATTACAATTGCCCCCTCACCCTGACCTTCTCCCCCGAGTACAGGCTCGCTGTACCACACAAGTCGGATTTTGTGAAATTGGCTGATCTACGGCCTCAATCTGGGAGGGATACAGTATCGCCATCTTTTCCATTGTTATGAAAACCGAGATGTGTGGTACAGCGAGGGGCAAATACAGGGACAGGCACATTTTCCCGGGGGCTGTCTGGATCGTGGCGCAGTCGGCCACCCACGCGCCATTTGTCTTCAGCGGGAAGATGAGCCAGTCCCCGGCCCGTGAATGGACACTGCGTTCGCTGCCAGGCTCGGCCCTTCGCTGCACGCCTTTCTACAACTTACGCTGAACCAATGCACGACTACGGCCCGCTGGGAGCGATCAGCACGGGACCGGAGACGACTTCCAGAAAATTCCCGGCCGCGGTATTGAACGATCCTTCCGAAAGCAGTGAGTCCTGTCGCAGGAGGTTTGGCTCGGCGCTGGCCGGTCCGACCGACCTGGCTGCGTCATACGCGGCAGTGAACATGCCGATCCAGTCGCACTTGCGGGAAACCGCACCGGGGATGCCACCTTCATACTGAAACTTCGACCCTCCTCCCCAGGGATCGATGTACAGAAAGTTGGTGGCCGCGTTGTTGCAGGCAAAGATCAGGACCGTGTGCCCTCCGACGTAGTATGCGATGAGCTTCCCGTCCTGAATGTGCATGCCTACGGGGCCATCGAGGACTCCCACGCGGACGGGGATGCCCCTGGCGAGGAATCCTTTGATCGAGGAGCGGACCTGCGAGATGACGCCGGACCTGTATTTGACATCACTTCGCTTCCTGACCACACTGACGGGTTCGTGGTACGGATGCTCATAAAAGATGGGACTCATGTCCCTGAAGACCTGCTTGCCACGGCCGTTGACGACCTTGCCGCATCCCATGCGACCAAAGTCGGCGATGTTGGCGGTGTTATGCTGCTCGAAGATGTTGTCAGGGTCGTTGAGCAGGAGGCGCTGGATGGCCAGCCTGTTGCCGGCATCGGAACCGCCAATAACGTTCGCCATGAGATCGAAGTCCATTCCGGGATGCTTCCGAACATCGCCAGGCACGGCAATCAGACTGCCCACCGCTTTGCCGGCCCGATCTTTGAATCGAACGACAGTGTCCGTGGCCGTAATTCCTTTCAGCGTGAAGGTCATTCCCTGGCGTGACTTGTCGATTTTCGTAACAGCCACGTCGCGCGGCGAATCAGATACGACCTCGCGGACGTCGACGTCGCGGCGGTCAGCAGACATCTCCAGATCAGGCCCCACCACATCCAGCGTGATGTCGACACCTCGGGGAAGCCATACGATCGCCTGACCTGCGGAATTCCTGGGGAACTTGCTGCCGTCGGGAAGTTGAACGTCGGCCATGTGATGACTCCGTGAAGATCCTGCCTTTTCTTCTGTCCCGGCGCTCTGGCAGAACGTCGGAACGCGAGGCTGGCCACTACGCAGTCGTCCGACAGACGGCCGTTCTTTTGTGCCCCCTGGCACATGATTATTGGGCAGACAGTCGACTTTTTGCCTCATCTGTTCCCTTCTTCGTTTGCCACGGCGGTCTGTGACAGAAAATCGGCAACATTGACTCGCTGTAAATGGCTTTGGCTCGAAGTGCTCTTCAGGGAACGATTCAGGATGAACGAAGAATGGACACTGCGTTCGCTGCTATGCTCGGCCCTTCGCTCCACGCGTTTCCACAACTTCCGCTGAACCAATCCAGCGGCAAGCGACACCGTCTGCGGTCAGGCACCATATCGCGTGTGGAGATGCCTGATGAATGCGGCGGTGTCGAGGCCGACGCCGGTGACACGTTCCACAATCTCTTCGGCGTTCTGGCGAAAGCCCACCTGATGCACGTTGCGGCGGAGCCAGGACAGAAGCGGCCGGCAGTCGCCGCGTCGAATCTCTTCCTCCAGTACATGGCTCCGCCCGTAACTCTCGGCGAACTGTGCTGCATACAAAGTACCCAGCGTGTACGTGGGAAAATACCCGAAGTTGCCCAACGCCCAGTGGACATCCTGCAGGACACCCTCGACCGGCGATGTCGGACGGACGCCGAGCAGTGCTTCGCTGCGCTCGTCCCAGACCGCGGGCAGGTCCGCAATGGCCAGGTCACCGGACAGAATGGCCAGCTCCAGTTCATACCTCAGCAGAATATGCAGATGATAGGAGACTTCGTCAGCGGCCACTCGATTCGATCCCGGGCGAACGACGTTCACGGCCCGGCAGAGGGAATCCGGGTCGAGATCACTGACTGCGGCCGGGAACAGCTCGCTCAGCACAGGGAACCAGTGCTGCCAGAACGCCGGGCTGCGACCGACGTGGTTTTCCCAGAGTCGTGACTGCGATTCGTGCAGCCCCATACTGGGCGCCTCACCCAGCAGCCAGTCGCGATCGGTGGGGAGGAAACCCTGATCATACAGGCCATGTCCGCCTTCATGCAGGGTGGCGATGACGGCTTTGGGCAGATTCTGTTCGGAGACGGCGATGGTCAACCGGACGTCGTGAGCACCGGCGAGCAGTGTGAAGGGATGCGTGGATCGGTCCAGTCGGCCGCGGGAGAAGTCGAAACCCATCGACTGCAGGATTCGGCGGCAGAGCCTGGTCTGCCCCTGTTCGCAGAAGGTGCGTCCATCCAGCGTGTGGCGCCAGCTGCGGGTGGATTCGGAAAACTGTGCCACGAGCGGCACCAGGTGGTCGCGGAGTTCGCTGAGCACCGGTTCCAGTCGGGAGCGGCTCATGCCGGGTTCGTGTTCGTCCAGCAGAGAATCATAGGGTTCATTTCCGCGACTCATCGCATCGGCACGTTCCCGTGCCAGTTCCACGACTCGTTCAAACGGCAGCGCGAACAGCGCGAAGTCGTCGCGCTGACGTGCCTCTTCCCAGGCGCCCAGGGCGCGGGATTTTGCCCGGGCGAAAGCGCGGACAAGGTCGTCGTGGAGAGCCTGAGTGACCCGTCGCAGGCGGCGCAGCAGGACGATTTCGCGCATCCAGCGTTCGTCCGATTCGCGCTGGCTGGCGACTTCCTCCAGCAGGTCTCCGAGGCGGTCGGAGACGAGGAGTGAATGGCGCAGACTCTCCAGCGTGGCGAGCTGCTCACCTCGCTGCGGGCGACCGGCGGCGGGCAGCATCGTCTCTTCGTCCCAGCCGAGCAGACCGATGGCGTGATCCAGGTGCCGCAGCTCGGCGATCTGGCTGCGGAGTGCCTGTTCGACACCCTCAGCCACGGCCAGTGCGCGTTTTCGGAGTCTCAGATCGCCGGGCGGGTGAGCCACCAGCAGTGCGGCAAGTCCACCATGCTGAGCCACGTTCACGACCTGCTTCTGGGAAACCCGGCAGAGGACGCCGAGTCCGTTCTCGGTGGGAGCGAAACCCATGACGGCATGATACGGTTCTTCGAACACCTGGCCGTTACTTCCGATCACGGGAAACGCATGGACGGGCAGGCGCGTGGCGGCCTGCAGAACCCAGGACTGCTCCGGATGATCGGCGAGCGACACAGCCTGGTGCAGCAGTTCGTCCCATTCCGATGAACTCGCGGCGGCTCCCATCGTGACGCCGGTGCCGCCGTAGCCACGATTGGGCTTGAGTACGAGTTGTTCGCGGTGTGTTCTGGCATATTCCAGCAGGTCGCCGATCTGTCCGTGTGGCAGGGACGTCCGGCGGTCCCTCACCACGCGGGTCCACAGAACGTGCCGCCGAAACAGACGGCATTCCTCTTCGCTGAAGAACTGTTCTGCCAGAGTCTCGTCGGTCAGCAGTTCCCAGCAGCTCTTGTGGTCGAAGTCGCCGACCAGCGACGAGATCACACGATTCTGGCGAAAGGCCAGCCGCATTGCTGCCAGCGGATGTCCCAGTTCGCGTTCCCGGGCGACGAGATCGCGGACCTCGTAGTCCCGATAGATCACGTCGATCAGCACGTCGTCCTGGTAGATCTCATCACCGACGACGCGGAGTTCGGTCGGGTCGGCGAGGCTGATGCGGAGCCCATGTCGTTCGGCCAGAAACTGGCTGAGCACGATCTGCTCGTCGGGACCATCGTGGATGTATCGGGGTTCCACGAAGCACAGCTGACACGAATCGCGTCCCACAGCGCGGGCATGATCGATCAGAACCTGGGCGAACAGATCCCGCTGATCCCGGGGCAGCGAGACGTCCAGATCCGGATCATGTGCCATCAGTGTGGGGATCACATCGGCCATGACGATCTGTTCGGCCAGAGGTGCGAAGTGAATCCCGCCCACCCCTGACAGATTCGGTTCCATGAACTGCAGCGAGTCCTGCCAGCCTGCGGCGGTGAAGTCGCAGACGGCATCAAGGCGGCCGTAAATCGGATTCAGGCGCTGGTGCTGCGCTGTCCAGGTCTCACGGACCCAGGATTCTTCGTCCGGTGTGATGGCCAGAATGCGGCGCACTTCGGGTACGTTCAGGTACAATGTGGGCAGCTGTTTCAGGGCTTCCGCCAGCTTCAGGCAGACATGAGCGACGTAGTTGAGCTGCTCGGGCATCGCGAGCAGCGGGCGCAGCATGATGCGTACGGCCTCGCGGACACCATCGCGTTCATACACCACACCATTGGTTTCCGCGTTGAGACGCAGGCGTTCGGCCACGCGCTTCAATGTCGCGTCCCCGACATGATGGATGGCCCTGCGGACGCTGTTGTCGAGCGTTGCTCCGGAGAGCCCGATTTTTTCTGATGGACTGAGCATGGCGGCAATACTGTACTGTCGGCGGTATGGACGAACGGCGGCATGGACGAACGGCGGCATGGACGAACGGCGGCATGGACGAAATCAGGCGAATTCCGGCTGAGTCGGCAGACGCCGCCCCGGTACGCTGGCGAAGTGTATTGAAAACGCGAGCGGTTTGAACCTGTGCATCCGGCCGGGCATTCCCCCGGTGGATTCACGAGCCGGGGACTGGCTAATTTTCCCGCTGCAGACCAATGCGGGGTGGGTGGCCGACCGCGACCCGATCCAGACAGCCTTTGGGGAAAATGTGCCTGTCCCCCTGTCTGCACGTGAACGGTTACCGGAGGAGATCTCCTGTTGCTTTCTCGAGCTGGCGGGGGTACTCTGGTCTGTGGTGGACACTCTGACAGCATGTTTGCAGGGGCGGATTCCGGATGAGAACGACGCGATGGTTTCTGTCTGTTCGCATGATCGCGATGGCCCTGCTGCTGCTGGTTAGTCGGCAGGTGGCCGGTTCTGACGAGAGTCCGGCCGAAGACGTACTGAAGGAAAAGCAGTTGCGCAAATCCGGGGTGACCTGGGTTGTGGCGGAGGAAGCGAAGCTCAGTCAGATGATGACTCAGGCGACGAAGCTGAAGCGGCAGGTGTCCGACGCGGGGAAAAGCCTTGAAGCGGCAGCGCGGGTCGCGGACGAAAAAAAACGTGTGCTGGCACAGCTGAAACTTCAGCATGTGAATCTGAGTGCCCGGCTGGCAAATGTCCGGAACGTCGAGGAAAACAATCGACTGGTGGGGCAGTTGAATGCCATCGCGGGGCAGATTGACCTGGCTTCGCAGGATCAGACGGTGGAGGAGTCGCTCCGGCAGACTCGTTCGAAGACAGCCGAGATCCGCGAGGAGTACGCTCAGATGATCATCGACATGCGCAAGCTGCATGATTCGATCCAGGCACAGTATCAGGTGCTCGGCGCGGACGCCGCCGTGAAAGTCGCTCTGGAGCAGCTCAGTCAGAATTCGGAAAAAGCGATGGTGCTGGGTCCGTCCCGTGGACTGGCGGGGATCGATCGGCAGTTGCAGAAGCTCGAAGACACGGTTTTGTCCG
>SYLK01000557.1 GCA_005809115.1 Planctomyces sp.
CGCAGTGGCTGCAGTCCGGGTGCATACGGATCAAACCCCGAAACAGGCGGCCGTGTCCGCACATCGGGCATCGCAACTGAATTCCTCGGACCACCGCGGCACGAAATCCAGGTGCTCGCTGGCTCAATTGCTGGTCGGGAGTTTTCATGAACAGGTCCCGGATGGTGTTTCAGGCTGGTGGGGCTGCGGGTTCTGCGAAATTCGATCTGACGCGGGGGATGCACCCGGATTGTGCCACACCTGCAGTGGATTTCTCTCCGACCGGCTGGCAAAAACGCGGGTTTCGCGAAACTGGCCGGCAATCACCTCCGCAAGTTGTTCCACCGCAGGCCGCTCGCTGCTGAAATGGCCGGCCAGGATCAGCTGCACGCCTCGGGAGCGAGCCTCCAGAACCGTGTGGAGTCGTGATTCGCCGGTGACAAACGTGTCGCAGTCACACCGAATCGCATCCGGCAGTAAGTCGTCTGCGGCTCCACACGCCACAGCCACACGGGAGACCTGACCGGTCGGATCACCACTGTATTCAATCCGCTCGGCGTTCAGAATCACCCCGACCATCGGCAGAAATTCACTCAGCACCAGTGGCTGCGGCAGGCGGCCGATCCGTCCAGCGCCGACGATGGCCCCGGGAACACTCGGTCGCAGAGGCGCGATGTCCTGGAGATGCAGCGCTGCCGCAATTCCCTGATTGATGCCCTGTGGCGCGCTGTCGAATGCCGTGTGGGGGCAGTAAACGGCAATTCCGGCTTCGATCAGACGCAGCAGAGTCGCTCCTTCCGTCGTGCGGTCCGTCATCTGCCGGACGGCACGGAACAGGATGGGATGATGGCTTACGATCAGCTGCACCCGTTCACGGACCGCCTCATGGGCCACGTCTGGTGTGATTGTGAGGCAGGTCATCACCACGGAGACTTCGGCGGATTCGCGACCGATCAGCAGTCCCGTGTTGTCCCAGGACTCGGCCAGCGCGGGCGGCGCGAATGAGTTCAGGAACGAACTGACTTCTGAAACTGTTAGCATGGGCACAATCCTGTTAGGCTGTGATTGTTTTCCCCGAGGAAGTGAACCGGAGACCGATTTGGGAGCCCGGTTCCCGTGCGATCTTCCCCAGTCTGTGACAACCGGAGCATTACGGATCATGCCCGTTCGCCTTGCCGTTGCAACCGAGGATTTTGGAACTCCGCTGAAGGAGGCGATTCGCCAGGCGGCAACGTGTCCCGTGGCAGGGCTCCGCCTGAACGTGCGAACGGAGGTGCGTGCGGAAGAGTTCTCGGAAACCGGTCTGAGGCAGTTGAAGCTGTTTGCGGCAGAGTGTCGGATGTCGATCGCCGGACTCATGTGTTCGTCTCGCCGATCGCTGCTGGAATCCGAGGATCTGGACCGCCGCCTCGATCGGATCCGGGTTTCCATGCCCCTGGCGAGAAAGCTGGGAACACGTGAACTGCTGGTTCGTTGCGGGCGCGTTCCGGATCCCGATGATACGGGTGGATCAGCGGATGGCGCGCCCGACGGAATGGTGCTGCCCGACAATTCCAACGTGGATTCGCTGAAAAACCCTTTTTCTTTTGCGCCGTCGGCAGCGGTCAGTGGTGAGCGGGGGCGCCTGGCAACAGGTGCACAGCGATTCGACAGCCTTTGCGAAATCCTGAACGATCTGGCGCGACACGCCGATCGCAGTGGCTGTATCCTCCAGCTGGTCTGCGCGTCGTTTGACATCAACCGCATTGAACGCCTGCTGGGTCGGATTCAGTCCGGTCCGGTGGGGCTGGTGTTCGATCCGGCCACAGCGGTGATGACGGGGTCATCTCCGCTGGCGGTCTTTCGCACCGTCTATGCCCGCGTGGGCTATGTTCGCATCCGCGACGCGCAGAAAGACGTCGATGGCGCCGCCCTGGAAGTACCAGTGGGCGAAGGCGTCGTGAACTGGACCGAGCTGATTCCGACCATCGCAGAGTCGGATTATCACGGCTGGCTGTGCGTGGAGCGGCCCGGCGGTGACGATCGCGCCGCCGATGTGCGGCGCGGAGTGGACCATCTGCGCAGCCTGCTCGTTACGTCGGGGGAAAATCCCTGAAACTCAACGGATCTCGGCGTGCCTGAGCACTTCTGCGGGCAGCGCGCTGCAAATTCCCAAAGCCCTGATGTCAGGGTCGCGGCTGTCAGGGTCGCGACCTGACCGGCACGCGTTCATCAGCGGCCGGAATCCCGGACTTCAGACTGTCCATCTGTTCCGCAAGTTGCTGCAGCAGCGACATAATGTGCCGGCTGTCTGAGGAGTTGTCGATCATGATGTTCGGGCGGATCTGCCGCAATCTGACACTGTAGCCGCTGCTCTGCAGGTTCTGCTGCAGTTCCTGCAGCCATTTCTGATTGACATCGGCCAGAGACTGGTCGGCTGTGCTCTTTCCGGAGTTCCCGGAGACGCTGAGGATCACTGCCTGGGGAATCGCTGAACCGTCGACAGAATCAGGGAACTCCTGATTCTGAGAATTCCGGGCGGTCAACGCCGCCGTCCCATCAGGTGATCGGCCGTCCTGGACGATCAGGCCGGCGACAAAGGCGATGGCCGCACAGAGCGACAGGGAAACCAGAGGATGCGACCATGAACGGGCGAGTCGCACGCGGAATTCGTGCCGCTGCGCTGTCGGTCGGTGTCGCACAGGAACCGTTGCGGGTTCCGACGACGTCGGCGGCAGCTGAATCTCCGGGGGCGTTGCGCTGCCCCGTTGCGCATCGACTGTCTGGCGCGCATCTGGTCGAAGTGTGACGGACGCCTGCCCGGCACAGCCTGCCAGATCCCAGCCCCTCACGGCGTTTGCGAAGGAGCGTTCTTCCAGAAACCCGCATGCCAGGATTTTCCAGCCCTCCGGCAGTTCATTCAGTTGCAGCAGCAGCAGTCGCGTTTCATCGGGCGACAGCTCATTGTCCAGACATCGCTGAATCTGCCGTTCATCACAGGTTTTGTTCAGCATGGCAGCTGCTCCTGACTGCTGCTGCGGCCCAGCAGAGACTTCAGATGCTTTCTCGCCTTCAGCAGGCGGTATTCGACGGTATCTTCTCGGACTCCGAGGTGTTCGGCGAGCTGTCGGTAACTCCAGTTTTCCGTATATTTGAGCAGGAGGATATGGCGATCGAGTTCACCCAGTCGGTTCAGGGCCTGTCTCACGTTTTCCGCCGTCTCGGCGGCGATGATGCGTTCGTTGGGCGGGACGGCTGATTCGGCTTCGGACTGCTGGGCGACGTGCTGTCCAACCCGCGACAGCATTCGCCGCCGCCGGCCCGAAGTCCGGCGGTACATCAGAACCTGTCTGACGGCAATCTGGTACAACCAGGCAGACAGGCGACTGATTTCCTGCAGGCTCGGCTGCTGCCGTACAATTGCCAGAGCGATGTTCTGCATCACGTCCTCGACCGCGTCAGGTTCATTCAGACGACTGCGGACCACAGTGCGCAGCCAGTTCTGGTGCTCCAGGAAGATGGATTGTGGACTGATCGCCGACACCTGAATGGACTCACTCACGAAGAACGCGACTGGTACACCGGCTGTGACGACAGAAAGACGTTGCCGATACCGGTCTCAAACCAGGAAAAATCAGAAAGAAATCCAGACGGTACCGCCCGTGTGACGAAAGTCGTGCGTTTCAGTCCCTGCTGCAGGACCGCCGGCACGCCTGTGTGTGTTCCCGGCAAGTCCGTGTGCATCGCCGGTTCAGGCGGCGCTGCGCGCGGAGCGTGGGGTTGGGTGTGGGGCAAGAAATCCGGATCCGGTCAGGGCAGTGCGGGGCAGTGCGGCCAGATGAAGGGGCATACGTTTGGTTCAGTCTCTGACAGGAAGGAAATTTCTGAGATACGTGTGACTCTGGCAGAGTGCGGCCCGGCGGTCCGCGGGAGTCGCTTCAAAGGCCCGATCCTCGACCTCCACACACACCGGACCGCGATAGCCACAGTCGGTCAGTACAGAGAAGAACTTTCCCCAGTCCACATCACCCATTCCGGGCAGTTTGGGTGTGTGAAATCTGGACGGATGGGCCATGATGCCGACCTGATTGAGCTGTTCCTGGTCAATGCGGACATCCTTGGCATGAATGTGAAAGAGTTTGTCGCGAAATGTCCTCAGTGGCCGCAGGTAGTCCATGTGCAGCCAGACCATGTGTGAGGGATCATAGTTCAGACCAAAGTGTCCCGATGGAATGTCGCTGAACATCCGGGTCCAGATCTCGGGCGTACTGGCCAGATTTTTCCCGCCGGGCCATTCATCGTGGCCGAACAGCATCGGACAGTTTTCAATGCCGATCCGGACGTCCCGATCTTCGGCGTACCGCACGAGCGGGGTCCAGGTGGCGAGAAACCGTGGCCAGTTGTCGTCCACGGACCGAGTCCAGTCACGGCCGACAAACGTATTCATCCGGCCGATTCCCAGCCTTGCGGCGGCATCAATCACCCTGCGGATGTGGGCCACGGCGGCTTCCGCTTCGCTGGCAAAGCCGGTCAGCACCACGTCGTAAC
>SYLK01000558.1 GCA_005809115.1 Planctomyces sp.
CGACGTGTGGTTTGCGCGGGCGGATTTCGCTGCCGAACATCCGGACCTGATTGAGGGCATCGTCCGCGGGATTTTTGATTCCATGGAAGCGCTGAAGTCCCAGGAGGAAAAGGTTCGGGTCTCGCAGTGGATGTCGGCGGGCTACGCGATCCCGGCCAGCGACTGCCTTGGCATGCTGGGCGATGCACACTGGACGAATTACGCCGAAAACAGACAGTTTTTCCTGAATCAGAACAATCCCGCGCGATTCGAGTCTGTCTGGAACCAGGCGTACTATATTTACCGCAGCATCCGCTCGATCACGCATCAGCGGGTGGAATTCGACAAGGTTGTGGACTTCAGCATCCTGCAGAAGCTGCAGCAGGAAGAGAAATATGCGTCGCAGAAGGACGAATACCAGGTCCAGTTCGTGCCACGGACAACGGGCGAGATCATAGCCGAGTCGGATGAAGTTCTGACCAATACGGTCATCATTCATTTCGCGCCGAACAACCATGATCTGCTGCACAAGGTGGTGCGACGCGGTCCGGACGGCCGGGAAAAGGAGGAGTTTTATGATCCGAACGCGGATCTTGTTCTCTCCGAGATTTCCGCACTTGTCGGCAAATTCGGGGCCGCGCGGGTGATTATCGAGGGGCATACGGATTCGTCGATGAAGGCGCTTCTGCCCGATGCCGTGCTCGTGAAACAGCTCGCCGAAAATCGCGCCAATTCTGTCCGGGAAGCGCTGGTTCAGAAGTTTCAGCTTGATCCCAATCAGTTCAATGCATCCGGAGTTGGCTGGGATCGGCCGGCCGATCCCGGGGATCCGCTGAACCACGCCAAGAATCGACGCGTGGAGATACGAGTATTTGCCGCAGAAAAGGACTGAGGACGGGTGACAGATGACGAATGCTGAGAAGCCGCCGGGCGATCTGTCGGGATTCCCGCAGGCGTCGCCCGGTGCTGTGGACCCGCCGGTTCCGGAGGGATCGGGAGTTTCGGAGCTTGTGGAGCAATCAGGCAGGGACTGGCTGCCGGAGCTGCGTCGTCCGATTCCCCGGTGGCTGACCGCTCTGGCCGGGATCGCCTGTGTGGTGATCTGTCTCGGATTGTGGTGGTGGGCCACCGCAGGAGCTGCTGAGGAGCGACTGTTGCTGTACAGCCAGTTGCCGTCGATTCGCGAGACGATTGATTACCTGCCGAACCTGTGGGACGCGGCAGCTCCCGAGCGTCATCTGTGGTACAACACGAAGGTTTCCCTGGGACGTGTTT
The DNA here is from genome assembly GCA_005809115.1 of Planctomyces sp. Taxonomy (GTDB): domain Bacteria; phylum Planctomycetota; class Planctomycetia; order Planctomycetales; family Planctomycetaceae; genus F1-80-MAGs062. The sequence goes on from SYLK01000558.1 coordinate 1,255, forward strand.
TGCTGGGATTTTCGCTGGCCCTGTGTGTCGGCATTCCCCTCGGAATCGCAGCGGGCTGTTTTCCGGTGCTGCAGAGTGCCCTTGCTCCGCTGATCCTGTTTGGCCGCAATATTCCTGTGGCGGCCCTGACCGCTCTGGTGTTCGCCCTGTTTGGCACGGGCGAACTGCAGAAGGTCATGTTCATTTTCATTGCCTGCGTCGCCTTTATTCTGTCGGATGCCATCTCAGCCGTTCAGGAGGTGGGCCAGCGGTATGTGGAAACAGCGCTGACGCTGGGCGCTTCGCGGCTGCAGATCATCGTCAAGGTGCTCGTACCGCTGGCGATGCCGATGATTTTCGATTCCCTGCGGGTGTTGTTTGGCCTTGCCTTCGGTTACATCATGCTGGTGGAGATTATCCAGGAGGGGCAGGGGGCCGGAGGTCTGGGATATCTGCTGAATATCGCCCGCCGCAGGAGTCGCCCGGAAATCATGGTCATCATCGTGCTGACCATCCCGGTGGTTGCCTGGCTGATCGATCAGCTGTTGTACGCGGTGCAATGTCTGCTGTTTCGCTGGAAGTACGGTCGGGAAGCCGAAGCCAGCGTGGTGCTGCGTTTTTCACGCAGCATTCTGCGTCTGTTCTGGAAAAATCCCGACGCGGTGAAGTCACTGTGACGCGAGCCGGCCAACGAGATGGACTTCCCATTTTCTGGCACAGGTGTCATGACGCAGTCAAACATCGTTGAATTTCGCAGCGTCACCAAGACGTACAACTTTGGGCGGCCAGATGCCTTCACTGCCATTCAGCAGGTCAGTTTTACCGTTGAGGATTTGCGTGATCATGGCGAGTTTATCTCGATTCTTGGTCCCAGCGGGTCCGGGAAAAGCACGATTCTGAGGCTGCTGGCCGGTCTGGATCCTCAGCACCCGCCGACGTCCGGCACGGTACTTGTGGCCGGGAGGCCCGTGACGGGTCCGGGTGCCGACCGGGGGATGGTGTTTCAGGACTATACCAGCTTCGATCATCGCACCGTTCTGGACAACGTCGCCTTCGGGCTGGAGTGCCGGGGCGTGTCGAAATCGGAGCGGTACGCGAAAGCGCGAGAATGGATCGCGCGGGTCGGACTGGACGTGCAGGCCGATGCGGTAAAATACCCACACGAGCTGTCGGGAGGGATGCGGCAGCGCGTCGCGATTGCCCGAACGCTGATTCTCCATCCGCGGATCATTCTGATGGATGAGCCCTTCGGAGCACTCGACCCGCATAACCGGTATCAGATGCAGGATCTGCTGGTCAGCCTGTGGCGGCACGTTCAGGCGACAGTCTTCTTTGTCACGCACTCGGTGGAAGAGGCTGTTTATTTGGGAGACCGCGTCTTTGTTCTCAGTCGATCGCCCGGCACGCTGCTCCATCAGATCGCAGTTCCGCCGCCCGACCGACCGGCGGCGGAAATGCAGCGTGACCCTGCATTTCAGCAGAAAGTGTTCGAAATTCGCGATATTCTGGAGCAGCTGGAGACGAGTCCTCGCGGTTCCGGAAATCCGGCGGGATTCGAGCGTTCCTGAATTCCTGTGATGGTTTGCGCAGAAATGCTGATTGACGAGTGAAAACAGGGGAACTAGCATGCCGATGTTGATCAAAGTGGTTCTGATTCCGGCTGGCCCGGTGCGTTGATGAGGGTGAGTTCATGTTGACCGTTCAGGGAAATCATCGCCGTGTCTGCAGTGGTCTGACGCGTCGCGAATTGATTCAGGTCGCTGGATCCGGCCTGCTGGGCACCAGTCTGTCGACGCTTTTGGCAGCCGAAGAAGCCGGTGCCGTGGTTAATCCGCGGGCGAAGTCCGTGATGTTTCTGTTTCTGTTTGGCGGTCCAAGCCAGCTGGAAACATTTGACATGAAACCGGAAGCGGCCCAGGAGATTCGGGGCCCGTATGGTTCGGTCGCATCGCGGTCACCGGGGCTGCAGATCTGTGAGAAGCTGCCGAAGCTGGCTGCGGCGTCTGACAAGTATGCTGTGATTCGCACGGTGGCCCATCCCTGGAACGACCACAACGCCTGTCACATCATCCAGACGGGGCATGCCATGCCTCCGGCTGAGCGGGGCCCGGCGCGGGTGAACGCAACTGAAAAGGACTGGCCTGCCTACGGTTCCGTGGTTGAGTATCTTGACCATCAGGCAGACCAGCAGCGCGCCTTTGATCAGCGCCGGGACTTCCCCAGTTATGTCTTCCTGCCGAATCGACTGGGGCATATTCAGGGTTATGACCGTTCGGGACAGTATGGCGGGTGGCTGGGGCGGCGGTACAACCCCCTGGCCACCATGATTTCCCGACGGGACGCCAAAGACAATCCGTATTTTCGGGATTGTGTTGACGAAGAGCTGCAGTTCCGCATTGAAGGGATTGAAGCCCATACGGACGTCACGCTGGATCGTATGCAGCGGCGGACAAGTCTGCTGGACCAGTTTGACATTGCGCGACGGGAACTGGAACAGTCTCGCCGGGTGATGGAATTCGGGCTGGTGCGGGAACGCGCCATGGACCTGGTCACATCGGAGAAGATGCGAGCGGCCTTCGATATCCGGCGGGAATCACCACAGCTGCGAGATCGTTATGGTCGGCATTTGTTCGGGCAATCCGTCCTGATGGGGCGTCGGATGATTGAAGCCGGTGCCCGATTCGTCACAGTTCTGTGGGACAGTCCGGACGGGCTGGGATGGGACAGTCACACAACATCCCATGATGTCGGAAAATACCTGCTGCCGGGCCTGGATCAGTCGCTGTCGGCATTGCTGGAGGACATGTCGGACCGGGGACTGCTGGACGAAACGCTGATTGTGTGTATGGGCGAAATGGGCAGAACGCCTCGGGGAAAGGCGAACTGGGGGCGAGATCACTGGAGTTATTGTTTCCCGGCGGTTCTCGCAGGTGCCGGCATCCGTGGTGGCGCGGTGTACGGCCGATCAGACAAGGATGCTGCTTACCCGGTCGAGAACCTTGTGACTCCGGAGGATCTGGGCGCCACGATTTTCCATGCTCTGGGGATCTCGCAGGAGGCGCGCATTCTGGACGCGCTGGGACGTCCTGTGCCGGTGCTGGATACGGGCCATCCGCTGGAAGACCTGTTCGGCTGATTTCTGCCGGAATTCCGCCTCTGGTGCGCGGGGTGCCGTAGTGAGGGATCTGATTTGCACGTCCCGGCGCAATGCACCAGACTGTTGCCGAGGCTGAGGTGTCCGGCGACACTGCTCGGCGGATTGCAGAATTTCGAGGAACTGCCAGCATGGCTGAACGTCCGGATCGACCGTTTTCCGCGGTACGCAGCCCCGCTGAGGCTCCCGCGGGCGTCAACGCGGACGATTCAAAGCAGTTGACAGACGGTCCGGCGGCAGATGGCACCGCTGCCGTGAGAACGGCGACCGACGCTGATGACTGCGTTCTGCCGGTGGCACTACAGAATCACAATATCCGCTGTTTTGTGGCGTTCTGGTGTGTCTATTATCTGGCTGCACCAGTGTCTTACATTGGCACGACGCACGCCAATCTGCTGAAGGCTTTCGGCAACACGGACTTCGTCAGCAACCTGCCATCGGCAGTTTATCTGTGGCTGACGATTGTCCCGGTTCTGGCCGCCTGGTTTTTTCCGTCGCCACGGCATCTGCGACCACTGGCACTGCTGTCTGTCACACTGCTGGTCCTCGTCACCGGGCTGGTCGCGGTGACGCTGGGCAGCGGCGCATCCGCCGGGGTCTCCACATTCGTCGTGATCCTGCACGGAGCGATCTTTGGTGCGGCGAACGGGATTCTCCTGACGGCGATGTGGGATTTTTTGCGCCGTGGTGTGTCAACATCACGGCGCGGCAAGGCGCTGGGATTTACCTTTGGCATCGGTCCGCTGTTTGCCTGCATCGGTGCGCTGCTGCAGGACGCCCTGTTTGACGGGCGGTTGCTGGGAGGACGATCTTTCGGACTCAGTTTCCCGTACAATTACATGGGCATGTTTGCTGCGGTTTCGCCCCTGCTGATCCTCGCCGGATTTGCTGTCGCTCTGATTCGGATTCCGCCGGAACCACCTGGCGCCGGGGATCAGGTGGCTTCGCTGGCAACGATCGCCGCGGGAATTCGGCAGTTCGTCAGAAATCGCGGTGTGCTCCTGTCCATCTTGATCTACGTGATTGTCTATTCGGGAGGAAACTCCATCATTCAGAACGTGTCGCTCCATGCTCAGAGTATTCTGGGGAAAGAATCCAATACACTGGGAGCGCAGAATTTTCTCCGTTTCGGTTTCAAGGCTCTGGCCGGTGCGATTCTGGGATTGTTGCTGGCGAAATCGAGCCCTCGTGCGACACTTCTGGCAACGACTTCGATTCTGCTGATTGGCATGTCCTGGGCTCTCAGCAGTTCCGGGACGGCCTTCATGCTGACGTTCGGACTTCTGGGAGCCGGGGAGCTTTTCGGCGCGTATTTCCCGAACTATGTCACCACGGCGTCTGAGAAGACCTGGGTGCGGCTGAACATGGCGTACCTGAGCCTGCTGAGTGCGCTGATTGGTTTTTCATCGATCGCTTTTGGTGCGATTTCTGACCGGTTCGGTCGCATCGCCAGCTTTTACGCAGCGGCGGCCCTGCTGGGTCTGGCCATCGTGCTGATACTGGTGCTGCTTCCCCGGGATCCCACACCGAAACACGGGACTGACGCTGGAGTCAGAGAAGCCTGATGCGGCCATGGAATGTCGGGTCGGGTCAGGGCATCACGATATCCTCGTCCGGAA
>SYLK01000559.1 GCA_005809115.1 Planctomyces sp.
CCGATGACGAAGAACAGGACCACGCCCAGCCGGACCAGCCAGCTGCCGCGCATCGACAACAGTCGAAACATCAGGCGGGCGAATCCCTCGTTCAGCCATTGGCTCAGTCGCACCAGTCCAAACAGGCCACGCGGACCAAATCCCCGCGAACGGGAACTTCCACTGTTCAGCATGGCGGCGGCGGCTTCCGCGGCGGTTCCGGAACTCAGCAGCCGACAGGCAGCGGCCGGAACGACTGTGATGCTGACCAGCAGCGACAGCCCCACGGAACAGCTGATGGCGATGGCGATATCCCGAAACAGCTGACCGGCCTGTCCCTGAACGAAGATCACCGTGATGAAAACGGCCAGTGTCGTCAGCGTCGAGGCGATGACGGCGCCCCACACCTCCTGACCGCCCTGCAGGGCAGCTTCTCGCGGCGACTTGCCCAGCTGGAAGTGTCGGTAGATATTCTCCAGGACCACGATGGCGTTATCGACCACCATTCCGACGGCGAATGCCATCCCGGCCAGGCTGATCACATTGATGCTGCGATCGAAGATCCGCACGAACAGACACGTGGCAATGAGACTGATGGGAATCGACAGCCCGACGATCACGACCGAGGCCACGCTCCGCAGAAACAGCATCAGAATCGCCACCGCCAGCGCGCCACCCACGTAGACGTTACCGCGGACCATTTCCGTGGCCGAATCCAGATATTCGGTCTGATCATACACCTGATACAGCTTCACTCCCTTCTGCTGCAGAACTCCCAGATTCAGTTCTTCCACGGAAATCCTCAGGCACTTGCCAAAGATCCGAGTACTCTCCTCGAGATCCAGGGCCGAGATGTGACCGTCATGGTCGCGATCGAGTTCCGCCAGCGTGGGCCCCATGATTTCCTTGAGGTTCGTCGCGGGCCCCTGCTGAGCGTTGATGGCCAGTGCATTCAGGCCCATCTGCCGCACGACACCGTCCGGCTTCTTGTAATCCACACCCACGGTCGCGATATCCCTGATGCGAATCGGGGAATTGTTGCGGTAGGCCACCACGGTGTCTTCCACCTGCTCGGGTGACTGAAACTGTCCCAGTGTTCGAATGACGTTTCGCTGCTTTCCCTCCTGAATGTCACCGGCGGAAATGTTCTGATTTTGTTCCTGCAGGACCGTTCGCAGTTCGTCGATTGAAATCCCCAGCGATGCCAGCCGCGCCGGGTTGACGACCACACGGAACTCCTCTTCCTGACCGCCGAACACGTTGGCATTGGCGATTCCCGGCACGCGCTCAAATTCCGCCTCGATAAAGTCTTCGGCAAACTTGCGGAGCAGGGCCGGATTGTTTAGTCCCAGCACGAAGGTCTCCAGTACCGGATGCTCTGGTACCAGACGATTGATGCGTGGCAGATCGACTGGTTCCGGGAGTGCCAGAATCGGCGCGAGCGGTTCGTTCAGCTCCGGGTGGACAGCGATCAGGTTTCGCAGATCCTCATGCGTCGGCGGCAGCGGCTGCAGAATGAACCAGGCGATGGCATTGGCCGTGGCATCGACTGTCGAAATCACGGGCTCGCTGGCGTCGTCGGGATAATCCGGAACCTGGTTGAGTTTTTCGGCTACGCGGGCTCGGGCATCGGCCAGGTCAGTACCGACCCCGAATTTCAGCAGAATGGAGCCGCGGGAATCGCTGCTTTCGCTGGTGAATTCATACAGTCCTTCCACGCTTTTCAGCTGTTCTTCCTGCTTATCGATAATTTCTCGTTCGATTTCCTGTGCGCTGGCGCCCGGCCAGATTGTCGACACCGTGATCTCGGGCTCGACCACGTCGGGCGTCAGTTGGACCGGCGTGCTGGCATAGGCGATGAGACCGAACAGGACGGACAGCAGCACCCCGACCGTGATCTTGACCGGATTCTCAATCGAAAACCGAACGATATCCATTGTCGTGTACCCTCTTACTCAGGCCGGGCGAGCTCAGAATCGTGACTGCCGAGAAGCTCTGATCGAGGCGCTGCGCCGGTGAGTCAGGCAGCGCAGGCCGCACAGCGTCTGACAGCGTCAGCCACGGCTGCGGGCCGTGACGACCGGTGCCTCAGTGTCTTCTTCGGGGAGGATCTGAATGGTCTGAAACGCCCGCAGTCGTTCGGCCCCTTCGGTGACGACCGATGTTCCGCGCTCGAGGTCTGTCCCCAGCACCTGAATCCAGCCTGCGGAGCTGATCCCGACCTGAACCATGACCTGACGGACACTCATTGCCGCATCGGCGGCTGCGGGATTCACGGCAAACAGGAATGTGCCGCGGGAAGTTCGCACCAGCGAGTCTTTCGGGACGAGTACAGCTTCGATCGGGTCGCCGGTGAACTCGGCTTCAGCCATCATCCCCTCGCGCAGCAGCGGCTGCGAGCCGTCCGGTCCCCCCATTTCGTTGTCCACGCGAATTACCACCGGAAAACTGCGAGAGCCACTCTGCCAGTCACTTTTGGCAATGACGGAATCCACGACACCAACCCAGGTGCCGGAGGGACGACTGACACGATCAGTCCCCTGGACTTTGAGTTGCACCTCTTTGCCGGGCACAACCTGCCCGATCACCGACTGGTCGACCTGCACTTCCACGTCGACCTGGTCGAGTTGCAGCAGCGTGACGACAGGACTTCCGCGTGACAGCCACTGTCCGAGATAGGAATGCCGCTGAACGACGAAGCCGTCGAACGGTGCCCGGGTCAGGCGCTTCTCTTTCTCGGCTTCGAGGAAATCGACATGTTTCTGCTGCGCTTCGAGCCGCGCACGAGCCTGAATTTTCTGCTCTTCCCTGGCGCCGCCGGAAATTCTCTGAAACACCGCCTTTGCCGCCACCAGATTCTGAGCGGCCTCACGCACGCTGTCTTCACCGTCCTTCACGGCCGATTCGCCCGCCGCCTTGCTCTGCTGCAGTTTTTTGAGTTCATCCAGGCGGCGCTGGGCGTTGGCGAATACAACTTCCGCCACACTCAGGCGCGCACGAGCTTCCTCGACATCCTCCTGCCGCGGCGTCTGAATCTCCTCATACTGGGCAGCGCGCTCGGCCAGGATCGCTCGCTGCTCATCCAGATCCAGATCCGTGGAAACCATTCTGAGCCGTGACAGCAGTTGACCGGTTTTGACGAAATCCCCCTGTTCGACCGGGAATTCGTCCACGATCCCTTCCGACCCGGAAGCGACGGTACTGGAGTTGCGAGCACGCACGGTGCCGACGGCCACAAGCCGTGGCGCGATTGTCTCGCGGCGGACTGGTTCGACCCGCACCAGCGCCGGCGGAATCGCAGGTGCCGCCTCGGCGGCCTTTCCGTCCCCGGGAAGACTGGTCGCATCCGCGTTTGGCGCGAGCGTGGCGGATCCGCACCCACAGGTCGCAAGCACAATCGCCGACAACACCCCCGCCACGAGCGGCGCGCGCCCGGACCGTACAGGTCGTCGTTCTGGATTATTCAGCACCGGAACCTCAGATTCGCTTTCAATTCACTCATGTTTGTGACGCCGCAACTCCACCAGGATCAGCAGCGACTGCCAAGACCTTATCCTGATTGTACGCTGGTGCCACGAGGTCTGCATCACCGCGAACGAAATTCGTCCGAGGAAACCACAGTTGCCATGTGCCGCGGCGAACTTCATAATTGTGATCATCCGCGGCAGCAAACGAAACGGGAATTCACCTGCAGTTACCGATTTCCCGCGGTTCTGCAGTCTGCCTGACCAGAGGCTCAGAAGAGTGCCGAGGCCGGCAGAAAGAAGCGTATGCCACAATTTCATCTGATTGCAACGGCGGCGTTTGGACTGGAAAACGTTGTTGCTCGCGAGTTGTCGAATCTTGGGTACGAGAACATCCGCACCTCGGACGGCCGTGTGGACTTTTCGGGTGATGCCCAGGATATTGCGCGATGCAACCTGTGGCTGCGTTCGGCGGACCGGCTGCTGATTTGTGCGGGTGAATTTCCGGCGCCGGATTTCGGGCAGCTGTTTGACCAGACGATTGAATTACCCTGGCAGGACCTCCTGCCGGTGGACGCCAGTTTTCCCGTCAGCGGTCGCTGTGTTCGTTCGAGGCTACAGGCGGTCCCAAAGGTGCAGGGAGCAGTCAAAAAGGCCATTGTCGAAAACCTGAAACGCCGATATCACCGGTTCCGGTTCGAAGAATCCGGGGCCGAATTTCCCATTGAAGTTTCGATTCTGCGGGATGTAGCGACACTGACGATTGATACTTCAGGCGACGGACTGCACAAGAGGGGCTATCGGGAAATTTCCGGTCCCGCTCCGCTCCGAGAAACCCTGGCTGCGGGACTGGTTCAGCTCAGCTACTGGAACCGTGACAGGCTGCTGATCGACCCGTTCTGCGGCAGTGGTACGATTCCGATTGAGGCGGCTCTGATCGGGCGAAATATCGCGCCGGGGATCGGACGTTCCTTTATTTCCGAGGACTGGGCTTGGCTCGACCGTCGCCTCTGGAAGGAGGCGCGAACGGAAGCCCGAGACCAGCGTCTGCCAAAACTGGCGGAGCCGATAATCGGCTCGGACCACGATCCGGCAGCTGTCCGTCTGTCCGAGCGCAGTGCCACGGAAGCGGGCGTCTCCGGCGATATCCGTTTCCGGGTGCAGGAGGTGAGCCAGCTGAAGTCGACTCGTGAATTCGGTTGTCTCATCTGTAATCCGCCCTATGGAGAACGGCTCGGGGAGACCGAGGAGGTCGAAGCGGTCTACCGGGAGCTGGGCCGTGTGTGCGAGCCGCTGAGCACCTGGAGCTGCTATGTCCTGACATCAAATCGCTGGTTCGAGAAGCACTTCGGCCGTCGCGCAGTGCGGCGGCGCAAGCTGTACAACGGCCGTCTGGAATGCCAGTTCTACCAGTATCCCGGTCCACCGCCGGTTTCCGGAGCAGGTCCGGTTCCGGAGATTCCCGAGCTGCTGACAAGTTCTGAGCCTGCCCCGGTGCAACCTCCGCG
>SYLK01000560.1 GCA_005809115.1 Planctomyces sp.
CCGTTCGGCCCGAGCAGGCCGAACACCGTGCCGGACGGAACTTCCAGCGACACACCTGCCAGTGCCTGCAGTTTCCTGCCGCGAATCAGGCCCGTGCGATACGTTTTGCAGAGTCCCTGAACCTGAATCACGGCTGTCGTCATGACGATTTCCGCCTGATCCGTCGTCCGCCATTTTCCCTGATGTTCGTTCGCTGTCGGCGCGCCGGAGCGGGTCCTCCGGGATCGCTGCCAAACCGCTCGAACTGCCCGGCCTCGGAGTCGTAGCGATACACTTCCCCGGTATCGATCTGAAACATCCATGCATGCAGCCGCACCTGCCCGCTGCATGCACGCGCAGCAATCACCGGCAGTGTCCGCAGATGCTCCAGCTGCACCAGCACGTTTTCCTCCGCCGCCGCATGGTACAGTGCTTCACCCGACAGGTGCTGATAGTGAGTTCGCATAATTTCCGCCGTCGCATCCGCATGCCGCAGCCATTCCCGGACTGACGGAAGCTTTGACCGTGTTCCGGGCTCGTCCGGACTGACCACGGCCTTCATCGCTCCGCACCCGGTATGCCCGCAGATGACAATGTCCTCGATGCCCAGTTCCACGATGGCGTATTCCACGGCCGCCATCTCCCCGTTGTTTGTGGTCCCGTAACAGGGGACCAGATTGCCCACGTTTCGCACAATAAATAACTCGCCCGGATCCGCCTGTGTGATCAAAGTCGGCACGATTCGCGAATCGGCGCATGTGATGAAACAGGCCTCCGGTTCCTGCCGATGCTTCAGCTTCTCGAACAGCTGCAGGTGCTGGGTTCGGCCAATGTTGTTGAAGTAGTGCACCCCCTCCACCAGCTGCTGCATTGATCTGGACTCCTGCATTCTGCCGCGGACCTGCGGCCTGCCATTTCGCCATTCTTTCGGCCGGGTGACTTCCAGGATCTGGAAAAGCATCTACGATCCTGAACATCGGGCCGACGGGATCGTACAACGGATTTTCTGGTCCGGGTAGTCCCGCCTGTCCGCACAGGCTCAGTCCGCTCATTTCCTGGTGTTGTATCAAGGTCAGATCGATGGATCCGGAATTCCTGCTGAACGTCATTTCCCGCTGGGTGCATGTGGCGACGGCAATCGTCCTGGTGGGCGGCACCACATGTCTCAGATTCGTGGTCCATCCCGTGCTGGCGGCGGACCATCCTGAACTGGTCGGTCAGATCCGTGCCCGCTGGAAGAAATTCGTGCACGCCGGGATCGGACTGTTCCTGATCAGTGGCTTTTACAACTATTTTCGAGCCATGCCGCTGCACAAAGGCGATGGTCTGTACCATGCCCTGGTGGGTACGAAAATTCTGGTGGCCATCGTCGTGTTTTTCCTTGCCTCGGCTCTGGTTGGTCGCTCGGCCGGAACCGCCCGATTTCGCGACCAGGCCGCCCGATGGACGGCTGTCATGCTGCTGCTGTCCGCCCTGATCATCGGGATCAGCGGTGTTGTCAAAGTTCGGGGCGCTGCGGCCGGAGTCCCCCGGACTGTGACTGCCAGCGAGGCGGGCGCAACTCCGTGACTCGCCTCTCCCCAGATCCTTGTTTCATTCCGCTCCATGGTCAGTGAGTGTCGGCCGTATGGTCTCCCGCATTCCGGTCCCCGCTGCGATCGCTGCAGTCCTGGAACAAAGTCTGAAAATCACCTCGCTCCCCGTCCAGTGGGGCGATCAGGACGCCTTCGGCCATGTGAACAATGTCGTGTATTTTCGCTGGTTTGAATCGGCACGTGTCGACGTTCTGGAAGTCTTTCAGCCCACGCTCGGGCTGAACAACACTGGAATCGGACCGATCCTGGCCTCGATTCACTGCCACTACCGTCGGCAGCTGTATTCACCGGACGTCGTCCATATCGGCTCCCGCATTACACGAATCGGCCGCAGCAGCCTCGATATCTCGCATGTTGTCTGCAGTGAAAACCAGAATCAGATGGTTGCCGAGGGAGTATCCGTGCTGGTGATTTACGATTACCCGAGCGGTCGCCACATTCGGATTCCGGAGACGCTCCGCCGGCAGCTGGACGCCGTCTCGGCGATGCCGCAGCAATAATCCGCGATCGCGGTGTCGCAATCTGATGGGTACGACTTCAGAGACCTGGGTGCGGAAGAAATGTGACGCCCAGCAGAACGGCGATCAGACCCGCCAGCGCCGCAATCGCCATCATCGGCGTGACATAACGCAGTCCTTCGGCCTCTGTCATGCCGCTCATCCGGGTGATCACCAGAAATCCGCTGTCGTTCATCCAGGCCAGCGCTTTGGAGCCGCAGCCGACGGACAGCGCCACATACAGCGGGTCAACTCCGGCGGCTCCTGATGTGACGATTCCGCCAAACACTCCGCCCGCAGTAATCATCGCCACGGTTGCTGAACCCTGGGCCGTTCTGACCGCCGCAGTGACCAGAAACGCTGCAATGACAATGGCAGCCGGCGACGCAGCGGGAATCTGCTGCAGCAGTTCCGCAACTGAAGTCTGCTGCATCATCTGACCAAATGCCCCGCCCGCCGCGGTGACCAGAATGATCGTCCCGGCGCTGCCGATCGCCAGCTGAATCGTCGCGGACAGCTGCACACGAGTTGGCTGCCGGAATCGCACCAGCGTCCAGACACCGCACACCGCG
>SYLK01000046.1 GCA_005809115.1 Planctomyces sp.
GACCTGAGTAAACAGACTCGGTCGCCCACAGCTCGACAAGCGACGTTCCCTTGCCGGATCGCCGATGACATTGTGGTCATCAGGGGAAAGATAACAGCAGATCATCGGAGATTCCGCCTGACCGAATGTCTGAGCCATCACGGGCCCGAACACCTCGAGGGCAAGCTTCAGTTTCTCGGCGGACATCGGCGCAGCCGCATAGATAAAGTATCTGAGCGACGAGTAGTCAAAGTCCCGTATCCCGGGAGTGGCCAGCATCGAATAGATCGCCGTGGGTGGTAGAAAGACGGTCGTGACGCGATGCTGCTGGATGTTCGCTGCGATCCGGAGCGGATCGGCTCTGGAAAGAAACACGTTGGTGACGCCGATCCCCATCAGCGCGAAAATCACAACCCCGGCAGCGTGCGTCATCGGAGCGGCGATCAGGTGAACCGGCGGCTCGGAATAGGGCATCGCGGCGAAGAAACTGGCAATCATCGTCTCCCAGTTCAGGTGAGTGGTCAGCACTCCCTTCGAACGCCCCGTGGTTCCGCCGGTCGGCCAGATGACGCAGACGTCGTGCGGCTGTCCCGGATGGAAGGGAGACATCGCGGAGTACGGCGCAGCCCAGGAATCCAGAAAAGGATCGTCTCCATTTGCCTGATCCACACAGACAAACAGCCGGATCCCGGGCACCTCACTTCGTATCTGCCGGACTTCGGAGGCAAAGTCACTGTGGTAAAACAGACACTCGCAACCCTGATCCGACATGATGGCAATGTTGTCCGCCACCGAACTGCGAGCGTTCAGCGGAATCCAGACAAACGATCGGAGCGCCCCCATGACACACTGAAAGGCTCGCGGGTTGTTGGGACTCAGGACTCCCACGACCGATCGGCCCGGGGTCAGACCGCGATCGATCAGTCCGTTCACGATCCTGTGTGACATGTCCTGCACCTCGCGATGCGTGAATGTGACATGTTCATCCATCAGAAACGGCCGGTCCGGAAAGTGACTGCACCCACGATCAAAGAAATCGATGATTCTCATGCCACGGGCTCCCTATCGCTGTCTCTGCCTGAATGCTTCAGAAAACCGAAGTCTCCGGGGACCACCGCACGTGTGACCAGGGAGGCAGAAGCGGCTGGACGCTGAATGTAACGGCCGTAGCGCAACCTGAAAACTGCAGCCGTCCAGCCTCGCCAGTCTTCGCGAGACAATGCCTGTCCCGGATTCTCTCCGGGGTTTTCATGCGGGGTTTTCATGCGGGGTTCTCAACCGCCCGGCGGTATTCCCGGACGTTCGTCCGCCCTCCTGAGTTGCAGGTCGAGCCAGTCCTGATGAAGCTCGATCCATTCTGCAGGCAGTTGTTCCGGCGGAATCTCCTGAATGAACTCATGTTTTTCACTCAGCGGTACAAAGTCGCTGTGTGCCTCGTCAATCGAAAGCAGCGGAGAATTCAAAATACGGCCGACGATCCATGCTCCGGTTGAGCCATTGTAAGCCGGTCGGATACTGTCACTCACGGAGTCCGACCGGTGGCCGATCTGATGTTGATTCCGGAAGATCGCGTTTTCGGTGACTCCGTTTCGGGACGCCGCAGCAGGCAGATCGCCCATCGGGATGTGGTGTTCGAGGGGGATGAACTTTGTGATCGGCGAGCCCTGAGGCACGAGAAGCCCCGGGAACTGACGATCTCCAGTCTCACCGGGGACCGCTGCGCGACACGTCATCAGAACCAGACTGCAGTCTGACAGATCGAATGGCAATGAACTCCTGACCTCAACGGACCACTGTCCCCGGACTGATACGTCCGGTCCGACTGCGGACATGGTTTGTTCCGTTGACGGCGCACCGGGAAGGAATTTCAGCGTCACATCAAGCCCGCGAACTCCTGAGTCGAAGGCCGCTGCGGTACATTGTCGCCGGCCCCACGGAGTGATCGGGACGTGAATCCCAAATGCGTCCGGTACGTCGGACAGACGGTTCGACTGCTCGGAAAATGCGGGATAGCCGGGCGCTGTTATCTCTTCGTAATATGACGGGCCATATTGCTGTAATCGAAAATAGTACTGATCTCTGCTGTAATTGGGATTCGTGTCTTCCAGCAGCTGCAGGTCGGCATTTCTGCCCTGAACAGCAATTTCTGTGTTTCGACCGCCGGCCGACTGAACCTGAATGCCAGCCACCTGGATCAAACCGCCCGGGCTGGCCTGCATTACGGAATGCCAGTGCAGATCACCTCGACTTGTGCGAAGCACGCCGCCGAGTACCGCTGCGGCCATACAGGCGAGCAACACGACGGAACACGTATAGAACGCCACGCGTCGCCGGGTCGCTCGCGAAAGCAGCAGCGTCCCAACACCCGAGAACAGCGTGTATATGACGAAAACCGCGATGACCAGCATGCGCGTCCTGTCGGCACTGGAACTGGACCGGTACCGCGTCGCGTCGTCGGTGAGCACTGACAGGATGCCGCTGCGAGACAGTTTCCCGGCAGCAACAAGCACTGTCCGGACGGACGTGGTTTCTTCAGCGGAAAACAGTTTGCCACTGTATTCGCGGATCGCACCTGCTCCGCAGCGATGCACTCGCAGTCCATCCAGAGAAACTGGCGGAGCCAAAGTGAGAGACACGGCGGTTTTCAGGTGGTCGAGGAGGTCCTTCGAGGAATCATGCACGAACACGGTGCCCCCCAGACAGATCCAGCGACCGATGGCGTCCCATTGTTTTTCATTCAGCATGTCCGGCCTGACAACATCGGAAAAGAGCATCGCCTGAATCACGGTGAGCGGCCCCGGATGCTGTGGTATCTGCCAGGTCCTGGCGGACACCGGCTGCACTGCGCGACCGGTCCCGGGGCTCGGCGTGAAGCGCGATGCATCGAAATTGCTCGCCGGCCCACCCGAAATCGCTGTACCCCCCTGCTCCATCACGACCGAATCCGCCAGAGGCATCTCGCTGTCCGATGCCGTCTCGGGGGTCGGCATCTGCAGGGCTCGTCCACTGTCGTCGACAAACAGCAGATAGTTGACGTCTTCGGAGAAGTCCTTACCAGTCACCAGAGGAAGGATGCGCGTCGCGAGAACGCGATCTCCGTCGGCGTAAGTCGCGACGCAGTCCTCCCAGTCCGACATGCCCTGCACCGCTGAAAATCGGCGCACGCTGGCAGCACCGATGAAGACATCGCCCAGGCGGACCTCCCGCTTCGTGATCCGATCACGCAGAATCAACTGGCCTTCGAGCGCCTGTGCGGACTGATTGGAGATCAGAAACGACAAGGGTACCGGCGCTGCCAGATCCACACGGCCGTCCCAGCCCGCCACGGCCTGAATATCGAGCCCCGCGAAATCCGCCTGCGGCTGGTCCCTGCCCAGTCCCGGTCCCTGGGCAACGGCGAGCATAACTCCACCGGGACAGAACCACACGAGCGCAGCGAATGCCAGCAGGGTCCGCGACGTCAGCTGCCGCAGGCGAAAATGCATCAGCGGTTCTCCGTTGCCGATCCGGTCGCATACTCCAGCCGCAGGCGCCGACTCGTCCTGCGCATCGCAAACAGGCAAATCACGATGATCAGTCCATGAACCACGAGGAACGGCACAGGCGACGTCTCTGTCCCGAAATATGGCGAACGTTCCCCGTACATGATGGCCAGAACGGCTGCCGGCGACACCATGGCCAGTCGCGGCGCATTGTCAAACAGGAGCGGATACTGCTGGAGTTCGTGGAAGGATCGCACCGCGCTTCCCACTGCAACAGGAACACCGCAGACCAGCGCGCCATACAACACGGATACGTTCAGCAGCGATGCGCTCTTCATCCACGTTGACAGACACACGACGCGCTGCAGGAGGTAACAGGTGACAGCCGCAAGGTTCAGCACCAGAGTGCCTTTCCACGCGACGTCAGCAAAGTTCAGTCCTTCGATCCGAAAATCGACTGAAGATACCGTCGATGTCGTCTCAGTAACGGCGGAGCCGGCAACGTGTGCTGCGAACCACCCTGGGTATCCGATCACC
>SYLK01000561.1 GCA_005809115.1 Planctomyces sp.
CGCTTGTTCGTCTTCTCCTGTCGGCGCAAACAGAGTGACAGTCGTCGGACAGCAGCAAGATTGGCCGCACCGTGACGATCCTGCTGGCGTCGCACGTCCTCCCCGAAGGTCACGTCAAGACTCCAGTGTTGTGTGTTTTCAATACTCCAGTGTCGGCGGATGGCCTGGCTGAGTGCTCTGGCCCGCGGTTTGTGGCTGCTGATGTAGAGCCGCCGTTCCCACGTTTCTTTGTCCGCAACCATGCGGCAGCACGTGCGGACGAGTCATATTTCTCAGGCACGCAGACCGGGCAGCCCGACTTCCTGCCAGCCGTCATTTCACACAGAAAAACGCGGAGTAAGCTGCAAACGCCCAGGTGAACAGGCCGCCGAACAGCAGTGCCCGCAACAGGCGATGCCGCAAAAAAACACCCGCACCGGCAGCTGCGATGAGTCCAAAACACGGCAGCAGGCCCAGCGCATAACTCGACTTCGCAACGCCAAAAATTGGGATGCTGACAAACTGATCGAGAATGGCCGCGAAGTAAATACCGATGGCGGCCACTGCAAAACAAATCTGGCCACGTGCGCTTTGCAGGTCACGCCGCCAACCCATGATGAATCCCAGCACCAGGCATCCCATCGGGATGACCGCCGTCCAGGGGCCGACCTGCAGAAAATCCACATTCCAGGGAATCTGCCGAGCCGAAAATGATGTCCCGCTCAGCTGACCGTCGCTCCACATCGATGCGTAAATCCCGTCCCAGAAACCAATGGCACCCGCGTACACAGGCTGCACCATGGCCCTGCCAAAAGAAGTCAACTGGTGCCATGTCCGATATCCCGGCTCCTGAGACCAGACAATCCCGCGTGATGGATCGGCACCGCCGATAAACGGGCTCCCCATGAGCACCCAGTTGCGTCCATAGTACCATCCGCAGACGACCAGGCAGGTTCCCAGCGTGGCGCCAAGCGAGTGGACATGCCACAAAAGTGCAGAATTCCGCTGCACACCATGACACACGATCGTCAGCACGATCAGCGGCGCCAGCAGGATCGGCGTGACCTTTGCAAGCAGCGCCAGCCCCCAGACAAGTCCCAGACGGCCAAACAACGGGACTCCCTGGAGTTCCCCTGTCGACCTTAAAAGCGACAGACAATGCAGCACAACAACCGCCGTCAGGAAGGCCGCCAACGGTTCGTTACAAAATACCTGCGACATGCAGAGATTCATCGGCATCAGGCCGCCGACCAGCAGGGCCACCACCTGCCGATCATCGTCTGTCGGAAACACGAGCCTTGCCGACCGGAAAATGATCTCGATCTGCGCCATTCCGCACAGCAGCGGGAAAACTCGCAACAGCTTTGCGCACTCGTCGGGACTGAGGTGATGACTCGCGAAGCGATACAACGGCGCGGCCAGCAGGTACTGCAGAGGCGACTGAAACATCTGCCATCCGTCACTGGCAAGCGGAATGCGATGGTTCTCGATGAGGTACTCGACGTATTCCAGGTGGTGCCGCCAGTTGAATCCCATTCTCGTCGGAACGGACCCGATATTGGTGGTCGCCAGCAGCCACCAGGCTCCCACAAGGATCCACCGCACTCCTGAAGCCGAAAGCCGATCGGGAACCCAGGAGCGCACCGAGTTTGCCCTTCGGAAACTCGCCTCGGTCCATGCAAACGACAGCCCGAAGACGATCGCCAGCCATGGCCAGACGCGTCGCATCGATACGAAAGTCGTCGGATACCCCTTTTCGTCAAACCAATCCTGCATATTCACAGGCGGGTCGTCGAGATCAGCGGCGTCAGCCCACCCCCAAAGAGATCCTGTCGCTTTCCAGTGTCGTCCGGTGAAAACTCCCATTTCGGGGCTGGAAACCATCAAACAGGGCGGCGCGCCCTCATTGGTCACCGAGATCAGGATGCGGTGTGGCCCCGAACTGAGGTCCGGCAGGCGAACATCGACCGGTGCGTTCCAGGATCTTCCTTCGGTCCGCGTGTGCTCAAACAGCGGATCTGCCCGCGAATCGGGTGAGTCCAGCCACAGCTGGAACTGGCGAAATGCATGGATCCGGATGACAGAGCCCGAAGCTGGTCCCGACAAAGAAAATTCATGAAGGAAGTGCGTTGCTCGCCGATCCTTCTCGAATGTCGACTGCAACGGAAATGGTTGTCCGGCGCGAATCCAGCGCGCTTCGGATTCATGAGTCAGCATGCAGAACCGAGGATCGGTCGTCCATTGCCACACGCGGAATCCGGCCAGACCGATCAGGCCGCTGACTGCCAAAAACGTGAGCACCGCCCGCTTCGTGAATCCCATGGTCAGCGTTTCGTACAAACCGTGATTCACAGATCGCGGCCCAATCCATGCGCACTCAGAAATCGCCTGACAATGCGCCGCCGTCCAGAGGCGTTCCGACGAATTTCATACCGTCGGGTGTAAACAAATTGTAATACACCCGCCCGTCGATACTTTCTGACAGAAACTGAACTCTTCCGTCCGCAAACGCCACATTGACTCCCTCCTTATGGAAGCTGCTGGCCCACGGCGACTCACCTTCCGGTGCCGTCCGGCCGGAGTTGATCCGATGGGCTCCCGCGTTCGCCAGGGCGAGATCGACATTACCGGCCGAGCACGAATTGTCGCGGCAGATCCGGTGACTGAAGAACACCTGAGTGTGGCGTGGCGTCACGCTCGCCCAGTTCGATTGCGGCGTCGCCGGATCAACCCCCACGCGAATGTTCTCCAGCAACATCAGCGTGTTCGAAAACCCGTCGCGAATCGTTGCTGCCCTGTGATGTCGCACTGTCCCCGTGCCACCTGGAGCAATCAGAACGCCCCAGTTTTCACCGAAACACAGACCGATCGATAGAAACAACTGGCGGTCTGATGGCGAACCGTCATCGACCGCAGGAGCCGTACACGCGAGTCCATTGCCGTTGATGTCGAACGGGATGCTGAACGGATCAACGATGCAGTCCAGAATGCCCGAACTCACCGTCGAATGTCCAACTCCACCATTCACCGCGTAGCTCAGGTCACCACCGCCGGTGACCGAAATGTCGGACGGACACGACAGGACGGCCAGGTGCGTCTGCGCCAGTGCCTGATTCGCCGGAAATTCTGCAAGCTCATTATGGTTCCACCGATCGGCGATGGTCTTCTGGTCGATCCACGGGAGGATATCCACGACCCAGTTGTGGTGTGGCCCGACGTTTGCTGCATCGACACCGCCCCAATACCAGGCCGCAGGGAACCTCTTCTCCTGCTCCATCCTGTTCAGAATTGCGAGCGCCAGCTGTTTAACGTTAACGGCGCACTGAATTCGCCGAGACGCCTCGCGCGCATTGTTCACGGCCGGAAGGATCAACGCCATCAACAGACCAATAATCCCAATTGACACGACCAGCTCGATCATCGTGAAGCCGGCAGCCGATTTCCGAGTTTCGTGATTCCGAACGAGCACCGGACTGGCTCGCCGTCGGACGTGCGGCTGGCCGCCAAGCCTGCCCTGTGGTCGTCTCATGAGTCATTCCTCTCGGCAGGAGTCCGGTTCCAGTCCCGATTCCCCGCAAGAAGTCGTTGCTATTGCACTGCAGCTGATCATACAGACCCCTGCCCATTCCTGACACGGCACGGTTGTCCCGTTTGTCTCGCAATCCTGAATGACGTGTGACCGGCAATGTCCATCCGTTGTCAATTCGAACACGAGTTCTCAGGCCCGCAGATTTTTCTGTTTCCCCTCTCGGCTCTCAGACGACTGCCCCCAGGCGACTATTTGCATCGACGAGATCGTCTGCGACCTGTGCCTCGACGAACGGCCTGCCAGCCACGAGCAGGATCTCACATCCCCAGCGACCAGTGCGAAACGGGTACTGCACCTGATACAGCCGAGTCGCCAGGATCAGACGGTCGATCCAGGCAGACAGAGGTGAAAAGCTCCACGCGCTCCGCTGAGAACTGCACTTCGTGCGATCGCCCAGAGTTCGTCCTGGACCGTCTCGGTCCCGCAGGATCCCCGTATAGACGCGGCGCATTCCCCAGAACAGCGGAAAACTGCAGTCCCAGATGCTCAGGGCATGCAGCCCGCTGCGTTCGATCAGTTCTATGAACTCCTCGCGCACATACCGCCGGTAGTGGCCATAGAATTCGTCGTCCCAGCGCCATTCTGCAGGATTCACCGGAACGGTCACAACCAGATGACCGCCTGGCAGCAGCCGGTCGGCCAGCCGCCGAAGCAACGCTTCATCGTCCCGGACGTGTTCGATGACATCCATCAAGACGATCGTACGGACAGGCGACAATTCGCGATCCAGAAGATCTCCCTGAATCACGGCAACACTTTGAAATTCGCAAAGTCGCTCAGCCGCCTCCTGGACCGCCGCGTCCGAGAAATCAACGGCTGTCCCCGTCCATCCGCGACGTGCGAAGTGCAGCGACACATCACCGCACCCGCAGCCGGCATCAAGAAACGGCCCCTGCATCTCGTGAATGACTGTCAGCCGATCAATCAGCCGCAGCATGTACGTCTTCCAGGACCGGAAGTTCGCCACTTGTCGCTTCTCCACTCGGCCCGACCCGCGTTTCGGTCGCTGAACTCCTCAGTGAACCCAGACGGCCCCGGCGTAACTGCGTCCTGCGAGACGCCCCCCTGCCTGAACTCCACCGCCTTCATTAACAGAGACTGCCGACTCATGTGCCGATAAACTGATCACCGCGACAATCGCGTCATGTGGTTCTTCGCGACTCACGGGGAACGAACATCACTGGAATGCAGATCGAGTCCACCTGCTCGATCCCACCAACCTGAATGCCGACTTCGACTTGCACGTAACCTCGCCAGAACTTCGCCGCAGCGGCTGAGGGTAACAAATCCAGTGACTTTGAGTCATGATCACCGATCTCAGCTCGAAGTGGACTCTGTTCTGAGAGCGTGGCAGACCGAATGCGGAACTGACAACCGGAATGCGCCGGCAGAAGCGACAACTCAATCTTCTTTCGAGCAATATCGCTGAAGCAGACCACTCGACGTTCCAGCTGCAGCCACTCACTGTCGCGACGCACCTCGACATCCACGTTGTGCTCAACCCTGTGCGTGGAATCGTAGATGCGTACTTCATATTCAGTCAACCCGCGGGGCACAGCATCCGTTGCTGTGATACTGACATCGATCGCACCTTCACTCCCGAACTGCGATGACGACAGACCTGCTTTCACCCTCTCCGATGATGACACCGCGAATACAGTACCAGCGCGTTTTCTGCTGCTTCGATTCTCAGTCAGCCGCAATCTGCGGCTGGCGGACTTTTCAGACGCTTCAACGTGAATTACAAGGCGCTCGGCGGAGATTTCAGACACGGTCCGCCTCTCCGTCCGCACTTCCAGCATCTGCACGGGACGCTCTGGATCATTGGTCGCTACAGCAACCGAGGCGCGAGTGCGAGGAGATCGATCAGGCACAAGTCGAACGCGCAGTGCTGTCGACTCTCCAGGGGCCACAGACTCAGAATCCAATTCAACTACGGTACACCCACACGAGGGTTTGACTTCCCTGATCTCAAGGACCCTGTTGCCAGCATTCGAAATCATCACCGTACCAGTCACTGGCATTCCGGGCTCGGCCAGTCCAAGGTCCAACTCATTTGTCGAGAGCGAGCATACCGGAATGCCGACGTCAGTCATCATGCCGAAGATCAGAGTTCCGCCGAGAACCCCAGCAATTCCGGCGGCGACAGTCCGCACGTTGCGCCTCGCATGAGATCCCGAAAAACACATCCGCATCGCAAGACTCCTGAGACTGACAACCCGTACGGTGACGCTCAATTGACTTGACTTCGTCGCCGCCTTCGTTTCCGAGCGACGACGAAGACGATA
>SYLK01000562.1 GCA_005809115.1 Planctomyces sp.
AGGTCACGGCTTTGCTGGGACTGAACGGAGCCGGCAAGACGACCACACTCCGCATGATCATGGGACTACTCAGACCAACACGTGGACGGTGCGAAGTGTTTGGTGAAGACACGTCGCAGCGATGGGCACAGGAACGGTATTTCAGAAAGGCTCCCGACGATGTTCACACTGTTTTGCAAAGAATTTCGTGATGTTGTTCGCTGGACATCGATCGGGATGATTCTGGTCACGTACCTTGCCTGGAGATCACTGCCTGCCGGACTCCACGACTGCCACAACCCGAGCAGCAATCTGATCGAGAGCATGGGGATCTTCAGTTCCGCGACCGAGGAACCGCAGCGATCGGTTGCCAGGGAAGCACGTACCGGCGGGGATTCTTCGGTCGACTGACCCCGCTGGCGGCACGGGCGCGGGATTGTGTTCGCTCCCGAGACATGGGGGAAAACGCTGCTGTCCTCTGACAGGCTGCAGCAATTCGTCAGAATCGCCAGAATGGACGGCATGTCTGATCAAACTCTCGCGTTCTGCGGCGACAGGAACGGTGACGGTCCGTTTCCATGCTAGGCTACTCTGATCAGGGCCGGCAGGATTCCGCCGGTCATGCCGCGACTGCATCATCGTGCCACTTGTTTCTTGGCTGGTCCTGAGTGCTATGCCAGACCACTGTCCCGTTGCGACGATTCCATCGGACCCCACGACCGGCGTGGCCGACGCCCCGTCGGCGGCGGAATCGGATTCGAGCGGTGCAACCCTGCTGCAGCTGCCGGACCTCAACCCCGTACCGCCTGCATGGATGACCCTGCTGGCTCCTGCTGCGCCGCGCCGGGACATCCGTTGCCTGCCTCGAAGAACACGGATTGCCAAACGACTGCTGGACGTTACTGCCGGGGTGATTCTGCTGATTCTGAGCATGCCGCTGATTGCGATCGCCGTAGTGGCGGTCCGGCTGACTACGCCAGGACCGGTTTTTTTTCTGCAGACCCGTGTCGGCCTGAACACGCGTCGTCCGGAGAATCAGGTGCTCGGTTTCGGGGGGAGCTGCGAGTCGCGCCGAAGAACATCGAACTACGGGCGACCGTTTACGATCTACAAGCTTCGGACGATGTATTGTGCGGCTGACCCGCAAGGTCCTCGCCAGGCCGTCAGTGCCGACAGTCGCGTCACGCCTGTCGGTCGATTTCTGCGGCGTACCCGAATTGACGAACTGCCGCAGCTGATCAACGTTCTGAAGGGTGACATGTCCCTGGTCGGTCCACGGCCGGAATGCATCGAGTACATGGAAGATCTTGCGCAGCGGATTCCGGGTTATCTGCAGCGGCTGGGACTGAAACCGGGCCTGACCGGCATCGCCCAGATTGAAAACGGATACGCGAATTCGCTGCACAGCTATCAGCGCAAGGTCGCGTACGACCTGCTGTACCTTCAACACTGCTGCCTGCAGAACGATCTGAAGATTCTGCTGCGGACAGTCCGGGTTGTGCTCACAGGATTCGGCGCGCTCTGACGGATTCGGGCGACAGAAATCAACTACCGCTGTCTGCGTTTCAGGACCTTGCGGCGAATGCGAATGCCTTCCAGCTGGCTGTAGGTCAGCAGGATCGCGTTGACGGACGCAAAATCATCAAACAGCCGCGTGATGACGTCTTCTTCGCCTGGCCACGGGAACGCGTAGATCACGTCGAAATCCTGAGGCGTCAGACCCAGTTCAGAATAGGCCATGTCAACTTCCGGGGTGAGCCAGGAAACTTCACCGCTGCCGATGTGTTCGACATGTGCTTCGCCGCCCGCCGGAATAAAACTTCCCTGGACAAACTGTGCCGGAAGACTGAATTCGTCTGACAGCTGTCGCGCAGCCTCGACCAGCGTACCATCAATTTCGATCCCGTAGGCATCGAATTCGAAATGAGCCGCGAGCATCGCCACCACGCCGAACCCGCTGACCCATTCACAGAACATATTGCCGGCGGCCAGATCCGCATCGACCAGGGCATTCAGAGCGTGGTAAACCGGCAGAAAGTCACTCGGCACGAATCCACCTGCCCTGCCCTCGCGAGTTCGGTACCAGGCCTGAATTCTCGCGTCCGCTTCCTCCAAAAATTCCCGGATCGACCGCGGTGGTCGCTCGTTGAAGACAGTCAGCGGCATTTCAATCAGCGCCATGCACAGTACTCGCGGCGGGTCTCTGATCGGGAAATCGGGAAATCGCAGGTCCGAGGGGTGAATTCAGGCGGCCAGCCTTTTCATGAACTCATGCAACTGACTGTATCACCTAGCCCTGACCGTTTCAGCGCGGGCACACCCGCACCCCGCCAGCACGGGAAGAAACGATGCGTGTCCCGATGTGGCTCGCCCCGATGTGGCAGGCGATGAGTTGGCCCGACACTGCAGATGCTGAATGAATTCACGTCGGCTGTCCACTGACTTCCCCGGATCACGTCGGTGGTCAACCGGAACTTTCTGCCGCCGACTCTCTCGCCGACTCTCTCGCCGACTCTCTCGCCGACTCTCTCGCCGACTCTCTCGCCGACTCTCTCGCC
>SYLK01000563.1 GCA_005809115.1 Planctomyces sp.
GACGCCGGTCGTCGAAGGCGCTACGGCCGAAGTGCGCTTCACGGTCACGAACCTCGGACCTGGCACGACACCGGCGGATGAGTGGACGGACACGGTGTGGCTGACAGTCGACAAGAACCGACCGCACCCGGGTCAGGGCGATGTCCTGCTGAAATCGCTGACTCACCGCGGTGCGCTCGCAAATCGTGAGGGATATGATGTCGTCACATCTGTAAAGTTCCCCGATCATCTGGTTTCGGGAACCTATTACCTGATGCCCTGGACCGACCCCTATGATGTCGTGCTGGAGGACACTCTGGCGGTCAACATCAATCCGGACGACCCCAACGAGATTGATAACAACAATTACAAAGCCGGTCGATCTGACGGGATCGGCACGCGAGTCATCGCCAACTCGGCACCCCGGCCGGACCTGATCGTGACACAGGTCACGCCGCCCGCAGAAGCCCTCGGCGGCATGCCCTACACTGTCACCTGGGCGGTCATGAACGATGGCCGCGGGGCGGCTGCGGGCGGATGGTTCGACGACGTGTGGCTGACGGACGGACCGAATGTCGTGCCGAATACGGGCAACAGCCTGTATCTGGGGAGTGTGCGGCATGAAGGTGGTCTGGCCGTGCGAGCCAGCTACACGGGCGCGTTAACAGTGACACTGTCTCCGTCGGCGCGGGGGCAGTACATCGTGGTCCGGACTGACGTTCCTTCCGCGGTGTCTGAGGAGCTCGAAACCAATAACAGCGGCAGCGGGGCCACCAGCGTGAATCCCGTTCCGGCTGACCTGGTCGTTACCAGAGTCGAGGTGCCCGCGACAAATCGTTCGGGAGAACTGACGACAATCCGGTACACCGTGCAGAACCAGGGAGCCAACCCGGTCTGGGCGGGAACTTCCTACTGGACCGATCATGTCTGGATCTCAGCGGACGGCAACTTTATTCCCGGGCGGGCCTCCTGGATTGGTCAGGCTGTGCGGTCGAATGCACTGCCGCTGCAGCCGGGTGAGAGCTATACGGCAGAGGTTACGGCGGCGCTGCCGAAAGGGATCAGCGGTGATCTGTTCGTCTATATCCATCTCGATACACATGACAACTTTGCACGCACGGTCAGGACCAGCTGGTGGCCGGCCGAGCAAGGTCGCAACGCGGACTGGCTGGATGAATTCAGCCGCTGGGCGTACGAAGACCCCGACAACAATGTCTATCGGGCGCCGATTCAGGTGGCCTATTATGAGCCGGACCTGGTGGTCGGCAATCTGCAGGTTCCTGCCGGTGCGCTGTCCGGACAGACAATTGACGTTTCCTATACCGTGACCAACTCAGGCACGCGGGCCACGCGCGAGACGGAATGGTTCGACCGGGTGTTCCTGTCAAGGGATCCGTCGCTCGACCGCGCCGATATGTTTCTCGGAGAATTCAGGCGGATCGGTCGACTGGAGATCGGTCAGTCCTACACGGCGACCATCCCTGTTCGCCTGCCGGACGGGATTGACGGGCCGTTCTATGTGATCGCGCTGACCGATTCGCCGGCGTATCAGGAACGCGGCCTGCAAAGCGATATTGGTTTCGATAATTTTGGTGTGGGTTTTCAGCCGCAGTTCTCGCTGTCAAGTCTGGACCGACTGCAGGAAGCTGCCCGCCTGCTGGCCCGCGCCGACGTGGCCGAGTTTCAGCAGGAAGGCAACAACACGGCCAGGGCACCGATTACGGTCACTCGCGTTGCCGCCCCTGATCTGCAGGTCACGCAGCTGGTGGCGCCGCTGCGGGTTCGCACGGGGCAGGAATTTGACGTGACCTATACCGTCACGAATGCGGGCGGTGATACACCAGCGTCTCAGTCTCGCTGGGATGACATGATCTACCTTTCGCGCGACCGGTTCCTTGACCTGCGGGCTGACCGTTTTCTGGGCTCATGGACGCGACTTGTCGGCCTGTCAGCAGGCCAGCAGTACACGGAAACACGCAGGGTTCGCGCACCCGGGGGACTGACGGATACCGAAGAATATTATGTCTTTGTCGTCACGGACCCGCTCCGCACGACATCCTTCGGGAACGTCTTTGAACTGGATCGTGAGACCAACAATGATCGCGCTTCGACGGTCCCGCTGGTCATTGAATTGCCGCCTCCCTCGGACCTCGTGGTCACGGCCATCACGGTGCCGGGCAGCGTCTTTGTGAGCGATCCGATTACGCTGACCTGGACAGTCAAAAATCAGAGCAGCGAACCGGCCGTGGGACTGTGGTCGGACACGGCGTACCTGTCCACGGACGCCACCTGGGACATCAGCGACGTCCCGCTGGGGCGTGCCAGTTTCGCGGGTGGCACGCTGTTGCCCGATGGTTCGTATACACTGACGCTCAACACACAACTGCCTCCCGTGACGCCCGGTCAATACCGCGTGATCGTGCGCACCGACATCTTCAATCAGGTGTACGAGCGTGAGTTCGAAGGCAATAATCGCACGGCATCGGCGAATGCGCTGTCTGTGACGGTGCCCGAGATCCGGCTGGGTGTGCCACTTTCGACAACGCTCTCGACGGGCCAGAATCGGTTGTACCAGGTGCTCGTACCCCAGGATCGAACTCTGCGCGTCAGTCTGACCAGCGACGTCAAGGGATCATCCAATGAGCTGTTCCTGCGATACAACGCCGCCCCGACCGCGGCCCGCTATGATGCAGCCTACAATGGCGGGCTGGCGTCGGATATCCAGGCGGTGATCCCCACGACGGAGCCGGGGCTGTACTACGTCCTCGTCCGTGGATTCGCCGAGCCCGCCTCGAATACTCCGGTGCGACTGCTGGCGGAACTCGTGCCGCTGGCGATCACTGCGGTGAACTCGGACGTCGGCGGCGACGGAAAATTCGTCACCACGACGATCGAGGGTGCCCGGTTCCATGAAAACGCGATTGTCAAGCTGATTCGGCCCGGAATCGCCGAATACGAACCAGTGAATTATCGCGTGATCGATTCCACGCGCATCATCGCCACGTTTGATTTCACGGGTGCCCCGCATGGTCTGTATGACCTGAACGTGATCAATCCCGGCGGGGATACTGCGGTGATTCCTTACCGATTCCTGATTGAGCGCGCGATTGAACCGGACGTCACGATCGGGATCGGCGGGCCGAGGGTCATTCTGGCGGGTGATGTCGGGACCTACAGTGTCGCGCTGCAGAGTCTGAGCAATCTCGACACACCGTACGTCTTCTATCAGGTCGGCATTCCTGAGATGGGGACGAACCAGTTCGTCTATGGACTGCCATTCGTCCGGTTCAATTCGAACCTCCGCGGTGAACCGGACGGCGCGTGGGCCACGATTGAATCCGCGGTGAACACCAGCGGGACGGTGCGCGCCCCGGGCTATCTGTTTGACCAGGACGCCAACGGATTTACCGGCTTCACATTCAACGTCTCCACGTACCCCGGCCTGCGCGAGCTGCATGACCGGGCGTGGGAGGCTCTCAAGGGACAGATCTATGGCGCATTTCCGGACCTGGCCCAAAAGGGCGCCCTCGACCGTGGTCCGGCCGGTCTGGATGAAATCCACCCGGGACTGACTGAACTCTACAACCAGCTCGCGGCTGTACCGAGTGACTGCGAGATTCCCTTCATTCCGTTCCGCTTCCACGTGATGGCAGCGGCGACGGCCATGACGCGGGACGAGTTCGTTACGCACGCTGCCACCGAAGCTGAAAAACTGCGGCAGGGCATTTTGACGAACAACAGCGGCGCGACCACGGCGCTGCTGACGCTGGCAGCTGACCGCGACGGATGGCGAGATCTGTTCCTCGCCTCACTGCAGGAGGGTGGCCTGCTCCGCGAGCCGGACGCGATACCGGTGATCCGGGATCAGGAAAAACTGGTCAGCCTGATGGGAACGCTGGCTTCCGGCATCCTGATCGGTCCGGCCGGACAGGAAATCCAGTCGACCACGAACCTGACCAATTTCTTTGAACGGATTCGTGGCTGGTATGGTCATGACGACAGCCTGACCGCGCCGGTCGAGTTTTACGACGCTCGATCGAGCGACTGCTACGACGGCGAGATCCCGGTTCCGGCACTGCCGCAGTTCGATGAGTACAACCTCGGACTGTCGCAGCAGACGCACTTCGAAACATTCCGCGTTTATGTTCCATGGATGGCCTTCGAGGACCGGGGCGCCGGACTGCCGCCACAGTTCCAGGTCAACGGTCCGCAGCCGGTCGACAATTCTCCGTTTGTGCCTCTGGACCTGACGCAGTATCTGCAGGGGAACGCCGCTCGGGGTCTGGCGTCAATTACCGGTCCGCAGACAGTGGACACCGATGGCTGGCTGCCGCTGCGGGAATCACTGCCCTACACGGTCAACTTCGCGAATGCGCCCACGGCCTCGCAGCATGTCGCTGAGGTTCGGATCGTGACGCAGCTCGACGAAGACCTCGACATCTTTTCGTTCCGTCTGGGTGACATCAAAATCGGGAAGATCAATCTGCATCTCCCGGCCGGGCGTTCCCTGTTCCAGGGCGATTTTGACTTCTCCCAGACCCTGGGATTTATCCTGCGCGTCAGCGCAGGCGCGGACCAGTATGCGCATGAGGCGACGTGGCTCCTGCAGGCCATCGATCCGCTGACGGGCGAATTGATTCAGGACCCGACGAAGGGGTTGCTCCCGCCGAATAATGCCCAAGGCGAAGGTGCAGGATTTGTCAGCTATACGATTCTGCCCGATGATCGGGCAGCGGTCACCGGAGACATGATCAGCGCCTCGGCTCGCGTGTTCTTCAACAATGCACCGCCGGAAGATACGCCGGAACTGTCGCAGCGGATTGATGCCGGTGCACCAGTCACGGAACTGACCGTGGCCCGCGTCGCGCCTGGCGCGGATAACTTCGCCGTTCACTGGAGCAGTAGTGACGACACAGGTGGCTCGGGATTCCGCCATGTCACACTGTACGTCGCCACCGATGGCGGCGACTACAAGATCTGGCAGCGACAACTGACCGAGGCATCCGGCAGTTTGGTCTTCGAGGGCGAGGTCGGAAGTACTTACGAATTTCTGGCACTGGCATCTGACATCGCCGGAAATCGCGAAGCGGCCGGAGCCGGCGTTACGGCCGAGGATGACGGCAGTCAGGTCAACCTCGGGGCTCCGTCGAGCGTTGCCGAAACCACAGCGCCCAATTTCGGCATCGCTCCGATCCCCGCGCCTCAGCCATCGCCGAACGCGCTGTTTGACCGGGCTGAGCAGCTGATACCGTCGGCACAACCGGTGACGAAGGCGTCCGAATACGATCTGGTGCTGCAGCCGTTTGTGGCGCGAGCCTTTGCTCGCGGAATCTCGCTCAGTGACGCCGGCATCGGTCCGATGGCCATCGCCGAAACCCCCGATGGAAATATTCTGGTCAGTGGTGGTCCCACGCGCGGCTGGATCTACCGTGTCGGCCATTCGGGCGGAGATGTGCTCACTCCGTGGGCCGAGGTGCCCTACCCTGTCTTCAACATGGCCTTCGATGGAACGGGCCGATTGTGGGCCACCACGGGCGGCGGACCGCTTCTGGAGCTGAGTCCGGACACCGGCGCTGTGCTCGGCGAATACGGTGACGGGATTACGATGGGAATGGCCATTGAACCGGGCACCGGGCTGATTTATGTGGCCAAAGGGGCAGTCTGGTCCGGTGGCGTCAACGGTGTTGGCGGTGGAGTCGAGATCTTCGACCCGGCAACGGGCGCGTTCACACACTTCAGCCGCGACCTGAACCTCCGCGTCGCCTCCCTCGCGTTTGCGCCGGATGGCACGCTGTGGGCTACGACGTGGCCGGATCGAGGCAAAGTTGTCCGGTTTACGGCACAGCGCCGCGCCGAGACGATGCTTGAGTTCGACGCAGATGTGGATACGCTCGCGTTCGGTCAGGCCGGTACGAATCTTGCCGGACTCCTGTTTGTCACTCATAACAACGGGGCCAACAATCACCCGGGCAGCGAATTGACGATGGTGGATCTGGCGACACTTCGCCGCGTGACGCTGGCCGACGGCGGAACTCGCGGTGATGTGGTCGTCACGACCCAGGACGGCCGTGTCCTCGTCAGTCAGTCGCATCAGGTCGATGTGCTGAATCCGGCGGTCGCACCGGTGGTCGTGGCGGTCAATCCGCCGCCGGGCAGCGTCGCGGCGCTGCCTCTGTCACACCTTGTGGTCACGTTCGATCAGGATATGTTCGCCGGTCAGGGATCCGAGCCGGGGTCCGTGACCAACCCGGCAAACTACATCCTGACGGGCAGGTCGGGCGGGGCGATCACTCTTGACCGGATCTTCTACGTTTCCGAAACGCGGACGGCGTTCCTGACGGTTCCGGCGCTGGAGGGTGACGAATACACGCTGACTGTGTCGCGACATGTCACCAGCGTCCAGGGCACGCAGATGCCAGGCGACTACTCGGCAGCATTCACGGCCGTGGCGGCCGCCGATTTTCTGGATATTCGTTTCACGACCAGCCGTTCGGACCGTGCGACAAACACCGTGTCCTGGGACGTGCAGATCACAAATCGCAGCGAGTTCGATTTGTTCCTGCCACTGGTTCTGGTGCTGGATCCGGCTCACGGTTATGACGGAATTCCGCAGGGGGCGTCGGGACGTGCTCCGGACGGACGCTGGTTCATTGATCTCTCCGCACAGCTTCCGGATGGCCAGCGACTTCGTCCGGGACAATCGACCACCGGCCGAACCCTGTCGATCTTTAATGCCGACGACCGGCGCGTCGACTTTACACCCGGTGCGGGCGGGATCACCGCGGCCAACCAGCGTCCAGTGTTCGACACGACACCGCTGTTGCAGGCCACGGCCGGTCAGCTCTTCACCTACGATGCCGATGCGCACGATCCGGACGGCCCGACTGTCTACTTCTTCCTCGCTGCCGGGCCGGACGGGATGGTGATCGACCCGCTGACTGGTGTCCTGACCTGGCTGCCGACCACGAATTCACCTGCGCGGGCCGCCGTCATCCTGCATGTCTACGACACTCGCGGCGGTCGCGGAGAACAATCCTTCACGATCGATGTGCCCGGAGGAAATCGCGCACAGATTCTGTCTGCGCTGCCGACGACTGTCGCAGGGGCCGAAGGCGAGGAGATCAGCTTTGCGATCCCGGTCGTCGATCCGGACGGCGACGGCCTGGCCATCTGGGCCGACAACATCCCGCCGGGAGCAATCGTCGATCCGGTCACACGCCGCTTCACGTGGACGCCGGGTTTTGATACCGCCGGGACATGGGAAAACGTCACAATCCACGTCAGCGATGGTATCAATCAGGTCACGGCACGGGTCACGTTCCTGATTGCTCCAACCGATCAGCCTCCGGTGCTGGTGACGCCCGTCGATCGCACCGTGCGTGAGGGGGATCGACTGCGGTTCTATGTTCAGGGTTACGATCCGGACGGTGAGACCGTCACGTTCGAAAGCTTCCTGCTGCCACCCGGCGCGACACTCGACCCGAACACCGGCCTGTTCGACTGGACTCCGACCTATTACATGGAAGGCGTGTATGCCGTGCCGTTCACCGTTCGGACCGGAAGTCAGGCGGTGACTGGCACGACGACGTTTACCGTCGTGAATGCCAACGGTGCTCCGGCGTTTGACAACCTCGGCGGATTCCGTGGTTTCGAAGGTCAGCCCCTCGTGGTTTCGATCTTTGCCTTCGATCCGGATAACCCGGCGTACGAGCACCCGTACCGAAATTCGCAGGGAGCACTGGTCCAGCGCGATGTAATACCGCCGTCGGTCACGCTGTCGGTCTCCGGCCTGCCTGCCGGGGCCAGCTTTGATCCCGAGACAACGTTCTTCAGCTGGACACCGGCCTATGATCAGGATGGCACGTACCGGGTCACGTTTACGGCAGTCGATGACGGTGACGGCACGGGTGTGCCGCTGACCAGCATGACGACGATCGAACTGGTCGTGCTGAACCAGAACCGCGCGCCCGAAATCACCGCCATCCCGAATCAGACGGTACCACGCGGGAATGTGCTAAATCTTCCCGTGCGAGTGACTGATGCGGATGGAAATCCGCTGATGCTGCGAGCCGAGAACGGCTCGCCCGGTTTCCCGCTGCCATCGTTTATTACGTTTACCGACACGGGAAATGGCAGCGGTGTGTTCCATGTCGCGCCAGGCAATGGCGATCGGGGTGACCACAGTGTCGTGTTGTTCGCGACGGATGACGGTGACGGTGACGGCCGCTGGGCGCAGCTCACAACGAGTTACACCTTCATCGTGACGGTCGTTTCCGAGAACGAACCGCCGATCCTGGACTACATCGGAAATAAGATCGCCGTTGTCGGCGAGCCGCTCGTGTTGCCTCTGCGGGCACGCGATCTGGATCAGGGGCCGCTCCACTTCAACGTCACCGGTCTGCCGGCGGGCGCCACACTTGTTCCCGGCAGTGTCTACGGAACTGCGACGCTCAACTGGACGCCGCAGGCATCCGAGCGCGGAACATACACGGCCGTCATTTCCGTGACCGACGAGGGCCATGGCCTCGGTGCACCGGCCGCCGACAGCCAGACCATCACCGTCACCGTCCGGGACAGCAATTCCACGCCGAATCTTCCGACCGTGCCTGATAAGACCGTCCACGAAGGTCAGCTCCTGGCGTTTTCGCTGAACGCCACCGACCCGGACGGCGATGCGCTGACATATTCAGGCGAGAACCTGCCGGACGGAGCAACGCTGGATCCGATCACCGGCGTCTTTCGCTGGACACCCACGTACGGACAGGCCGGCGACTATGTCGATGTGAAAGTCATTGTTTCGGATGGTCATCGCAGTCGCTTCGACACGTTTACGATCTTCGTCGAAAATGTGAACCGAGCGCCACAGATCGTGCCGCTGGCTCCGCAGTTTGCTCTGGAAGGCAGTCTCCTGGAGTTCACCGTCACTGCCGGAGACCCGGACGGCGATGCACTGACCTATACAGCCAGTGGTCTGCCGGCCGGGGCGCAATTCAATCCATCGAGCGCGACGCTGTCGTGGACACCGGGATTCGAACAGGCCGGAACGTATACCGTCACGTTCACCGTCGCCGACTCCGCCGGACTGCTGGATTCGACGCAGGTTGTGCTGCGAGTAGACAACCTGAACCGCAGTCCGGTGCTCCATGCCTCGGACCATTCGGTGGTTCTGGGCAGCCAGCTGCGATTTACAGTTCAGGGCAGCGACCCCGATCTCGGCACAACGCTGTCGTTCGGCGGCATCGCTTTGCCGGCAGGTGCCACTCTCAACCCGACGACCGGCGAATTCGTCTGGCGACCGGGTCCTGGCCAGGCAGGCGAATATCTCGTTGGCCTGACCCTGTCGGATGGTCTTGCGACAGTTTCGAAGATGATCGTTGTGCGAGCGGCAGTCAATCCGCCCGCGCCGAGCGTCACGATCGAGCTGACGCCGAGCTTCGCTGTGCGCCCGGGGTCCCGGGTTCTGGTCCACGTGATTGCCGACAGCCTCGCCGACATTACTGGTCTGTCGGCCACGGTCGATGGCCGGCCGCTCGTGCTGGATTCGCAGGGTCGCGGTTTTGTGACGCCGACTGCACCCGGCCGGATGGTTGTGGTCGCCACTGCCGTCGACGCTGACGGACTGACTGGCACGTCATCGGCTACGCTCAAGGTGCGGAACCCGAACGATACCGCGGCGCCGGTCGTTTCACTGGACGCCACCACCGGCGACCCGCTGCTGCGCGATGGCATCGTGACCGGAACCGTCCAGGACAGCAACCTCGACGAATGGACTTTGGAAATCCAGCGGCTGGGCGACGACACCTTCCGCCCGGTTTTGACCGGAAACCAGTCGGTCAGCAATGGAACCCTGGCTGTGCTGGATGTGGCCGCCATGCCGAATGGCTTTTACGTCCTGCGTCTGACGGCGCGCGATATGAGCGGTCGGCTGGCGCGCACCGAGGCTGTGGTCGAAGTCCGGACAGCGACAAAGCGTGCGTACGGGCGAATTGAAACCGACCTCACCGTGACTCTGGGTGGCACGGTTGTGACGGTTTCTCGCGAGTACGACTCGACCCGGCGGGATCTGGCGGGCCGGCTTGGCTACGGCTGGCGACTGCTGAACCGGGAACTGGATCTTCGCACCAGCACACTGCTCACCGGTTATGAAGACCAGGGCTTGTACAACCCGTACCGCGTCGGCACGCGACTGTATTTGAACGCACCGAATGGGGATGAAGTGGGATTCCGCTTTAACCCGATCCGCCATGACGAGCCGGGGATTGTTTACTTTACGCCGGCGTGGGAATTGCTGCCCGGCAGCCCGGCCGGATGGACACTGCAGACAACCGGTCTGAAGCTGATGCGGGCCGGCAGCCAGTTCTTTGAATTGACCACCGGTCGACCCTATAACGCCACGAGCCCGTTCTTTGAAGGCACGGACTTCATTCTGACCGGCCCCGACAGCGTTCGGTATGGCGTCGATGCGGCACTTGGCGTGGTCTCTCAGACAGCCCCCGGCGGCGCCACAATATACGTGGGCGACAGTGGACTGGTGGCTACAACGGGAGAAGCAGTGCAGTTCGTCTACGACGTGGCCGGACGGATCGAGCGGCTCGTCAGCCCGGATGGACGCATCGTGATTTACAGCTATGACGCACAGGGCGACCTGGTGGCAGCCCGGTCTCTGGCCACAGGTTCGGCCAGCCGCTACGGATACGACCTTTCCACGCCACACCAGTTAGTCACGGCTGTAACTGCGGCCGGGGCTGGCAGCGCAGTCATCTACGCGGCTGATGCTCAACCGGTCGAGCTGCCGGTGCAGCAAAATCGCGGCACGGCCGCCAGCTTTGCCGGCCAGACTGTCACGGGGACTCTGACAACCGGCGCCAGCCAGCGGCATGCGTTCAGTGTCCGGACCAGCGAAATCATGGCAACGCCGGAGAACGAGCTGTGGCTGCGGGTCGCGGTGCGTCGCACGTCCGGCACACTGCAGCCGTCCCTGCCTCAGATTCCCGGACTGACACCGCGTTCGACGTTCCAGAATGCCGACCGGGCAGTCGCATTGTTCGCCGTCACGCGCGAGGGCCTGTACCACGTCGCGTTCGGTGCCGGGGCCGGAACGTCCGGTGACTTCGCCCTGGAATTGTCGGTGGCGGGTGAGATCAACTCCGATGGACTGGTCGATGGACTTGATACCGGGCTGCTGGCGAATGCTCAGGGACGTCGCGAGGGTGAAGCGGAATACCTGTTTGCCGCGGACCTGGACGGAAGCGGCCTGATTGACAGTGCCGACAGCCAGATTCTCGCCCGCAACTATGGTTTTGTGGCAAATCGCGGGCCACGGGCGAATCCGGTGATGCAGACGCAGGTCACGCATGTGGGGCTCGATCTGCGGATTCCACTGGATGAGCGTGGTCACGCTAATCGATGGTGATTCCTTCGATTCTGATCAACTTCTTTGAGTTTTCGCAAAAAATACCCCTCGGCGAGCATGGTCACTGGACCGCGGTTCGCGAGGGGTGTACTCCGTATGGTTCTCAACGCCC
>SYLK01000564.1 GCA_005809115.1 Planctomyces sp.
AATCCGCCGGGCCGAGTGATTATCCAGCATGGCCGCCAGCAGATTACTGGCGGCCGCCACGGCATGCAGGTCTCCCGTAAAATGCAGATTGATGTCATGTGTCGGCAGCAGCGTCGCACGACCTCCACCGGCCCCGCCACCCTTGATGCCGAATACCGGTGCCAGCGATGGCTGCCGCAGTGTGACGATCGACCGCTGGCCGCGTCTCGCCAGCGCCATCGCCAGCCCGATCGAGACGACCGTCTTGCCCTCCCCCAGAGGCGTCGGACTCGTGGCGGTCACCCCGACATATCGCCCCCGCGGACGCCCGTCGAGACGCCGTAACAGGTCCGGCGCGAATTTCCCCGCATACCAGCCGAATGGTTCAACCGCATCGGCCCCCAGCTCCAGCTTCCCGGCAATCTCAGGGATCGGACGTGGTGCGGGGGCAGCCGACGATGTCTCTCTCATTGCGGATCGTCCTGGCAGACCTGATCAGCCGACAGCAACGGCGGGAGTTCGGGCGGCATGTTCACATCAGCCACGCCTTGAGCGCATACTGCTGAACCATGCGCTGAGTATTGAAGAATGAACCATTGATGGCGATCGCGTGCCGCATGATTTCTGCAAACTTCGCCGGACTGCGAAAGAACGTCGGTAATATGGACTCTTCCAGTTTGTCGTACAGCGAATTGGCGTGTTCCTGTGTGGTCGCCAGATGCGCCATTCCGTGGTCCGTGCCAATCGACCATCCCGTGACTCCTTCCAGACAGCCTTCGATCCACCACCCATCCAGCACACTCAGCGATGGCACGCCGTTCAGGGCCGCCTTCATTCCGCTCGTGCCCGAAGCCTCCTGCGGTGGCTGCGGCGTATTCAGCCACAGATCGACTCCGGATGTCAGCAGCAGCGCCGTTTCAATGTCATAATTGGGCAGGTAAACAACCTCAATGATACCGCGGAGCGACTTGCCGGTTTCCACAATCTGATGGATCAGCTGTTTTCCCTCCGGGTCACGCGGATGGGCCTTCCCGCCAAACACAATCTGAAGCGGTCCGACGTCGGCAGCCAGACTTCGCAGCCGATCGAGATCATGAAACAGCAGCGTCGGCCGCTTGTAGGCGGTGGCCCGACGAGCAAACCCGATGGTCATCGCCGAAGGACTCAGCAGTACGCCGGCAGCATGCTGCACGTGTCGGAACAGCGCCTGACGCGCCAGGGCATGCGCCGCACGCACGTCGTCGTCGGGGATCATGATCGCATACCGCAGGCTGAAGTTGTCTTCGCGCCACCCCGCAATGTATCGGTCAAGCAGCTCCTGGATCGCCGGACACGTCCAGCGTTCCGCGTTCACGCCGTTGGTGATGGCGTCAATGCTGCGCGTCGCAAACATCTCGCGCGAGACGTCGCGGTGTCGTTTGGCGACGCCGTTGACGTAATGGCTGAGGTGCATCGCCAGGTATGTCATGTTCAGCTGACCTTCGCAGGAGAATACACCGGAATCCTGCAGTTCCGGACGCTCCCCCAGAATCGACACGGCCATTTCCAGCGGAAATCGGTCATGACCGGCCGCGACCGGGGTGTGCGTCGTAAATACGCACTGGCGACGTACCTCCTCAAGATCCTCCTGAATGATGTCGCTGCGACCAGATGCGCGACGCCTCTCTTCCAGGAGCTCCAGCGTCAGAAGTGCCGCATGCCCCTCGTTCATGTGGAAGCGAGCAAGCTGCGAGTAGCCCAGGGCCCGCAGCATGCGAATACCGCCGATCCCCAGCACCACCTCCTGGCACAGGCGATATCGCTGATCTCCGCCATACAGCGACTGCGTCAGAGCCCGATCAACTTCGGCGTTCTCCGGCAGATCCGAATCCAGCAGGAACACCGGCACCGTGCTGTGGCTGTGGCCTTCCACCTCAAATCGCCATGCCCGCAGCCGAACCGGCCGGTTTTCAATGGTCACCGTCACACGCGGCGCAAGTTCCGTCAGCCAGCCACCAACGTCCCAGGTGACAGGCTGCTCTGACTGCCAGCCATCGGCGTCCAGCACCTGGTGAAAATAACCCCGCCGGGGCAGCAGTGTGACTGCCACCATCGGCATCTTCGCATCCGCTGCGGACCGGACGGTATCTCCCGAAAGCACTCCCAGGCCCCCGGAATATGTGGGCATCTCCGGGTCAAGCGTAATCTCCATCGAGAAATACGCGATCACTGGCTGCTGCATAGAAACACTGCCTTCCGGAGATTCCGAGGACTCCGCCGTTATTGTTCGCCCGGCTGCCCGAACGCTGCCCGGTAGATCGCAGCCTCGCGATGTTCATGCTGCCGCAGGGCTGCCAACAGCTGTTCAAACCTTCGCCGAGCATCCTGCCAGGTCCGGAATGGGGATTCCGTCTCCTGCAGATGCTCGCTCAGGGCTTCCAGATCTCCGAGGAACCGACTGTGCTGACCGAGCAGCTCATCCGCTTCCTCGCGAAACTGGGGTACCCGGGCCAGCGGTACTGCCAGATAGCCGTCCCGTTCCTCCCTGGCGAAGTGCACGGCGAGATCGTTCCGCAGAGGCTGCAGTCGATTGCCCAGTTCCAGAAACCGAGGCATGCCCAGCTGCTCGACTTCGTCGAGCCAGTCGCACAATTCGGCAATGTGGAGCATCAGCCGGCGATGCTCGTCCATCGCGTCATCGTAATGCGCTTGTTCTTCCGGCAGACCAGCCATGCCTGATTTTCTCCTCGGTCCGATTCCGGGAAAGTGCCAACCCGGATAAAGTACCAGAACAATCACCACAAGTCTTCAGGGAAGGGGAGGAAAAATCCTTTCACTGAAACTGGACTGCGGGCCGCCGCACCGCGGCAAAGGCGGAATTCCGCAGCGCACTTCCACCAGAAAACCACCGGATACCCTGCACAAGATGTCCCGGCAGAATCACGAATCCCGGCCTGACGACGAATCCCGGCAGCATGACGGGCGGGGCCCGGTCACACGCTTCATTGATCATCATTTTCGCCATTTCAATGCAGCGTCGCTGGTCGATGCTGCGTCTGGCTACAGCAGACATCTCGCCGAAAATGGTCGTATGATGGTCTGTCTGGCCGGTGCCATGAGCACCGCGGAACTCGGCCTGTCCCTGGCAGAAATGATCCGGCAGGACAAAGTGCATCTGATTTCCTGCACCGGAGCAAACCTGGAGGAGGACGTGTTCAATCTGGTGGCCCATCATTTCTATGAACGCGTGCCACACTATCGCCAGTTGTCGGCTCATGACGAACAGGCGCTGCTGCAACGTCACATGAACCGTGTGACGGATACCTGTATCCCGGAAGCCGAGGCGATGCGGCGGATGGAAGCCGCCATGCTGGAAGTCTGGACGGCAGCCGACAGCAGCGGACAGCGGTTTTTTCCGCATGAGTTTTTCTTCCAGGTCCTGCGCAGCGGCAAGTACGCCGAGCATTACCAGATTGATCCCAGCAACTCCTGGATGCTGGCCGCCGCGGAAAAGAACCTGCCCATGATTGTTCCCGGCTGGGAAGACTCCACCCTCGGAAACATGTACGCCGCGGCGGTGATCCGCGGCGACGTGAAGAATGTCCATACTGTCCGCACAGGAATCGAATACATGACATGGCTGGCGGATTTTTACACGACCACGACCGCGTCCCGGTCACTGGGGATGTTCCAGATCGGCGGCGGGATTGCAGGCGATTTCCCGATCTGCGTGGTCCCGATGCTGCACCAGGACCTCGGCCGGACTGAGATTCCCCTGTGGGGCTACTTCTGCCAGATCAGTGATTCCACAACCAGCTACGGCAGCTATTCCGGTGCCGTCCCCAACGACAAAATCACCAGGGGCAAACAGGGTATCGCTACGCCCAAATTTATCATTGAATCTGACGCCACCATCGTCGCTCCACTCATCTTCGCGCACGTTCTGGGCTGGTAATCGCCATGGCAAAAAAGAAGCACCTCAGTCGGGAAGACACGTCGGAGACCGATGCCCCGTCACTCGAGTCCGCCATGGACGAACTGGCGCTGATCGTCCAGCAGCTCGAATCCGGCCAGGATCCGCTGGATGAACTGCTGCGGCAGTTCGAACGCGGCATGACTCTGCTGCGGCTGTGCCATCGCGCTCTGGACGGAGCGGCCAGCCGGATCGAGATTGTTCAGCGGCTCGCCGAGAACGGCGCGGTCGAGCTGGCCGAGTTTGACGCCACTGCCACAATTCAGCGCGGTGGACACGTGCGATCGGCGACCGCAGCCGAAGATTCTGCCAGCTCCTCCGGCGAAGACGCCGGTCGCAGCCTGTTCTGACAATTCTCCCCTGGTGCTGCTGCCCCCGCGTCCGCTCGACAATCCCGAACACACCCTGCCAGATCAATTCGTCAGGTGAATCCCCACAAGCCGGCAGCATTCCGGCCCAGGATCCGGCCCCTGTCGTCATCATTCAGAAAGGGAATCTCGCGTCGGATCAGGTCCAGTTCCTGAGTCAGCGTCGGGCGTCCGGCTTCTGCCCGCGTCGCGCCGGGAAATCCAGTGCCCCACAGCAGACGATCCGGTCCAAACGCGTCGTAGAGCCGACGTACCCAGGGAAATGTGTCGGAATACGGGTACACGCCGGATGGCGACAGCACCGACAGTTCCGAAACCTTGACACTGACGCTCGGATAGCGGGCCAGCGCCAGCAGCTTTCGGAATTCGGGAAGTGGGTCGCTTACCCTCAGGTCCACTCGAGCCAGATGATCAATCACCACCCGCACCTCAGGAAAACCCGCGATCATGGTTTCCAGTCGCGGGAGCTGTGAAGTCGTGATAAAAAAATTGAACACCGCCTTCAGCTCCGTGGCTTTCTGCCAGAGTCGCCGACTGCCGGCAGCGTCCAGCCAGTCGTCCCGGTTCAGATAATACAACGGGCTGAATCGCATTCCGGACAACTTGTGTTCGCGGATCCAGAATTCCAGCCGGTCGGCAACTCCCGGATCAGTCGGGTCAATCAGCCCATGGCCGCGAAATCGGTCCGGATGGGCGCGGATACACTCCGCCAGATAACGATTGTCCCAGCCATGACAGATCGTCTGCACCAGGACACAGTGCGAAATTCCGCAGGCATCCATTTCGGCAATCAGCAGCTCAACCGTCGCCGCCGTTGCCGGCGGCCGATAGGCCGGATCAAATGGGTGCGCAAACGGGAATCGCTGAGGATCGCCAGTCCAGACGTGCATGTGCGTGTCGATGCACAGCCCTGCTGCGGCCGCACGGCCATTCCCCGGCTCTGCCTGCACGCCCGGTGCCCGCGTAGGGGAACTCACGGACACTGCTGTCGGCGTCGCGGATGCCTGCGCGGCAGCCGCGGACGTCCGTCCCATCAGCGACGCACCGGTGATCACTGAACCGACAGCGGCCTGCAGGAATCTGCGTCGGTCCGTCTCGGCCACGTCCCGCAAACCGCCTTCCCGCCGAGCGCCCACGGTAAGTCGTGACCGGTATGACACGAGATTCTCCTCTAAATGTCGGGACAGATGCCGGATGCCGAGTCAGAAATCGGCCGAGCCAACTCAGGCACTGGCCCGGCGAGCAATTCAACGTCCCCGGCCGGTGACCGGGTAGGCGGTGTCCTGAAACCCCTTTCCGCTGTGCTCACCGGGCGGCACGAGGTCGTTGATGAAGGCTTCATCTTCGGCTGTGATTTCCACGTTCAGGCAGTTCATATTGTCCTGAAACTGCTCAGTCGTACGCGGCCCGATGATGACTGAGGTCAGGATGGGATTGGCCAGACACCATGCCAGGGCGAACTGGGAACTGGAAGTGCCCCGGGCATGGCAGTATTCGTCAATTCGACGCGCGATGACGAGACTGGCTTCCCGCAGTTCTGCCTGGAGCATGCGAGGATCATTTCGGGCCGCGCGACTTCCTTCCGGGAAAGACTCGCCAGGGCGGTATTTTCCAGTCAGAATTCCGCGAGCCAGCGGGCTGTAACTCACCACGCCGACCCCATGTTCCTGACAGAGCGGCAGCAGCTCCACTTCGATGTCCCGATTGACGATGTTATACAGCGGCTGGACACAGGCAAAGCGGTGCAGATTCAGCCGGTCACTGGTCCAGAGTGCCTCACACAGGCGCCAGGCGCGGAAATTGGAACAGGCGATGTAGTGAACTTTCCCGCTGCGGACCATGTCATCCAGTGCCCG
The DNA here is from genome assembly GCA_005809115.1 of Planctomyces sp. Lineage (GTDB taxonomy): Bacteria > Planctomycetota > Planctomycetia > Planctomycetales > Planctomycetaceae > F1-80-MAGs062. The sequence goes on from SYLK01000564.1 coordinate 6,156, forward strand.
CAGCGTCTCCTCAATCGGCGTCTCATAGTCTGGTGTGTGCTGATAGTAGACATCCACGAAGTCCACCTGCATCCGCCGCAGGCTGTGGTCCAGCTCCCGCATCAGATGAACCCGGCTGGCGCCCTTGTCGTTCGGGCCGGCACCCATCGCCTGTCGCCCTTTCGTGGCCAGCACGACCTGATCCCGGCGGTCCCTGATGGCCCGGCCCACGACAACTTCGGACTGTCCCGCGTTGTACATGTTGGCGGTGTCCAGGAAGTTGATGCCCTGATCCAGCGCGTGATGGATGATTCGGACGGCATCTGCTTCGCTGGTCTGACCGCCGAACATCATGGTGCCCAGGCAGACGGGTGAGACTTTTACTCCGCAACTGCCCAGATTCCGGTACTGCATCATCTCTTGCCCTGTCAGCCTGTAATGGTTGTTTTCTGAATTGTCAGTGCCTGCAGCCGCCCGGGTACTGGCTCGGGCAGCGACCGCGGTGCTCTGATCGAAGGCACACCGCTGGCATCTGTCTGCAGTTCCAGCGGCGGGTCAGCCAGATCCTCGTGATAAAACCGGCTGCTGGGGAAAATATCCGGGGGATAGGTGAAATTGTCCAGCATCGACAGTGCCGCACAGTGACCCGATCCGACGGCACTCTCCAGCATTCCCCCCACCCAGCAGGGGATCCCGCCGGATTGACACAGGTTGTGAATCGCCACGGCTACCGTCAGACCTCCGACACGTCCCGGCTTGATATTCACCCACCGGCAGCTGGAAAGCTCCAGCGCCTGCCGCGCGCGATCCGTCGACACGATGCTTTCATCCAGACAGATCGGGGTCCGAATCGCCCGCTGCAGGCGCGAATGATCCAGCAGATCGTCGTGTGCCAGTGGCTGCTCGATCATTGCCAGTCCAAAATCATCTGCCTGACGAAACAGATCCGCATCTTCCAGGCGATAACCGCTGTTGCAGTCGATATGAAATGTCTGGTCCGGAAACTCCTTCCGAACTGCGGCGAGCATGGGCAGATCCCAGCCCGGCCGAAATTTCAGTTTCACCCGAGGAAACCTGGCAGCAACAGCGAGACCGATGGCTTTCAGCAGATCCGCCGTGGAATCCATCACGCCGAAATCCGCCCCCACGGTCACCTCCTCGCGCGTGGCCCCCAGGGCTGCATGCAGAGCGAGATTGTTTGTGCGGCAGTAAAGACTCCACCAGGCCGTGTCCAGAACGGCTTTGGCAAAGGGATTGCCCTTGAACACGGCGAGACGATTCTGCAGGTCCTGCCCGCTGGAGACCTGTTTTCCGGCCAGGGCAGGTGCCAGCCAGTCACGAGCCACACCGTACGCCCCGGCAGCGCATTCCGGACTGTAACACGGCGCTGCGAAGGGCGCGCTCTCGCCCCAGCCGTAGTTCGAGCCACTGCTCATGCGACACAGCACCGAGTGAATCGCGGCGTCTTCTCCGTATGCTGTGCGCCACGGATAGATCAGTGGCATCGCCACGTGAAATAAATCAATCCGGTCGATTCTCATCATTGACTCCTCCGCTGCGGGCGGTGCTGCAGATCCCAGGGAAAGGCCAGCGTCGGCTGGCAGGCGTACCGCTGCATGCGGACGACCAGTCGCTGTCCGCTGCCGGGGGCCCGCTGCAAAGTCACCACAGGTGCCTCGACCGAGACCTGGCTGCCGCCGGTTTCC
>SYLK01000565.1 GCA_005809115.1 Planctomyces sp.
TCAGGTCCAGCCGCTGTCACACACCAGCGTGAATCTGGTCAGGTGCGCTGCGCTTCCCTGACCAGACAATTTGTTCAATTTATTTTTTGGCCGGTCCTTACCACAATTGCCAGCTGGTTTCCTGGTCGCCCGACAGCGACGGAAACTCGGCCGCAAGTCAGCCTGGTGGTGGACCGCGAGCTGCAGCAACGCACAACGTCACCACAGGACTGCGGACGCTGACCGGGAACAGAGTTTCGAAAATCGTACCCGCAGGCAGTACCCGCGGCGCCAGAACAACCGTGCCACATTGCAGCAGGATGAAACAGATGACGCAATTTTGTGCATCGTGCGACGGGCATTCGGGGGCACCCCTTTCCGGGCTGCCCGAATCAAACGGCACACTCCGGGACGACCTCCCGCCAGCAACAGTACGCTCGGCATCGTGAAATCGAGCGCATCCGCAGGTCACATGCGGCGTGCGGGCGACAGTGATCACGGCAGAGCGGCCGGGATCTGCACAATGCGCGTAATGATGTACGAGCGGACCCATCACGATGGAACACAGGAGCAGCACGGCCCCCGTGATCCCTGCAGGACGTCTCAACCTCGAATCCCGATGACGCACAACCCGTTCCAGTTTCGCGAGAACTCGCCCGCCGTTGTCTTGTCGCCTCGATGCCAGGTGCCGCATCGCTCCAGGTGCCGAATGGCTCAACATTCCGCCTGAACAGAAAAACTTCCTGAGAGTATTGCGGGTCAGAACCGCCTTTTCAGCACGAAAAACAAATTCCATACCAAATTGCTCAAAATGGTCTGACCGAGCGTGTTACCCGGAGCAAGTGACCCGGAGCGGCAGGAAACACCCGCCACGCCCGCCACACCGGACCATCTGTCTCTCCCTGCCTCACGCAGCATGCTTCCCGCCGCTGCAGCGGCTGCCGCACCACGATTCTGACCAGCGAATGAATCGCATGTACACACGTAAGCCGGTTCAGTGGAAAACTGTGACGCCGGAAGGGAATGCCAGAGAAGGGATCAGCAGAAGGGCTGTACCGGGAAAGATCCGGGTAAAAAGGGTTTGCACTTCTGTGCCGGGTCGGTACAAACATAGCAGTTGACGCAGGAAGAAACGGGATGGTCGAACGCCTGATGACAGTTTCCGGCAGATGGCCCTGGGTGATGAATGCCAATGGCGACATCCGAACTATCAATTCGGGAAGAGGTTCTGGTCCAGTCATCACGGCTGCGCATCCGCGAGTTTCGATTGCCGACGCGGTGCCAGCTGATACCGGTGATTCGGGACCGGCTGCTGGAAGGAATTCACGAATTCCGTCTGGCGACGCGCCCGACTGAAAACCACTTCTGCATGGCGGTTGAAGAAGCTCTGGCGAATGCGTTCTATCACGGAAATCTCGAGTTGTGTTCAGCGCTCAAGGAAGACGGGTCATCGCGTTTCCTGGAGTGCGCCACCCAGCGCGAGCAGGTCCTGCCGTATAGTGTTCGGGAGATCGCGATTCAGGAAATCGCCGGAACTTTCGGGCTCTGGATCACGATTCAGGACGAAGGTAAGGGGTTTGACGTCGCCGCAGCGGTCAACCGGGAAGTTGACCCGGAATTGCTCTTGTCCAGTGGGCGCGGCCTGCTGATGATGAGAGAGTTTGCTGATGAGTTGTTCTTCAACTCCATCGGAAATCAGGTCACACTGGTCCTCTATCCCCGTCGATCCGATCTGGCGGAAAAGAGTTCCGACGGTGACGGGGATACCGACGGAGCCGTCGACCAGAACGAGGTGGCAGAGGGTTGACGATCCACGGTCGGCTGACGGAACAGTGCGACGTCCCGGCGTCCGCCGGTCCTGACGATCTCAGAGTCCTGCGATCCTTTCTTGCCCCGGAGACGGTGTCTGGCCAGATGGCAGGCCGGAAGTTTCAGCTTCTTGTGACGCGACCGTGACGAAAACAAACGCTGAGCTGAAGAAGTCTGACGCCCTTGCGGAAACCAGCGCCGAGGGATTTCCGGTGTTGTCCGCGCGGGCTGCGCGTCAGCCCACCGGCTGTCTGCTCCAGATCTGCCCGGCACGGCCGGCCACGGAATTGATCTGGCTGCATCCGGGGCGCATGGTCATCGGACGTGACCCGTCCTCTGACGTAGTCATCGAACACAGTGGTGTGTCACGGACCCACGCCGCCATTCTGGGATCCGCCCACGGATACTCCATTACCGACCTGAACAGCACGAACGGGACGTTTGTCAACGATGCCCAGATCCACGGGCCAACACGTCTGAACGGTGGGGAACGGATTCGACTGGGCGGGGCACTCCTGAAGTTCATGTCGTCTCTGGATGAGGAAACGCGGTATCATGCGACGGTCCACGATCAGCTGAATCGTGACCCGCTGACAGATGTGTTTAACCGCGGGTATCTGATAACTACGCTGAGCAGGCTGCTGACGAGCCATGCAGATCAGGGACGTTCTGTTGCCGTGGTGCTGATCGACCTGGATCGATTCAAGCAGGTCAACGACAACTGCGGACATCTGGCAGGGGACGAAGTACTGCGAGAATTCTGCCAGCGCGTTGGCGGTTGCCTGAGAGCGGATGATCTGATCGCGAGACTGGGCGGCGAGGAGTTCGTGATCGTGATGGCTGCGACAGCGGCTGAGGAAGCTCGCCACATCGCCGAACGCATCCGCCTGGCCGTCGCATCAACCCCGTTTCGCACGTCAGCCGGTCAGCTGCATGTGACCTGCAGTCTGGGAGTAGCTGCGACCGACGGAAATCCGCCCATCTCCGTCGATTCACTCCTGGCGCGGGCTGACCACTGGATGTATCTGGCTAAAGCCATGGGCCGCAATATGGTCCAGTCGGACTCTGATCTGCCGCAGCAGCGCAATCCTGCGCCCTGAGCACGGCCGCAGTCCGGTGTCCGTTTCAGTCGCGGTGCCGGTGCCGTTTGTCGGCAGATCCCCGGATTCCACGGATGACCGCCTGCCGCGCGCCAACCAGAATTCCGCCCGCGAATCCGGCGAGATGAGCGGCATTCGCAATTGGTCCGACCGCTCCGCTCAGACACAGTCCAAGCCACAGGAAGGAATACACCACCTGATCCGGCATCAGTCCCAGTCCCAGTTGCGGCTGTGTTCTGCCCTTCATCCAGACATACCCGATCAGACCAAACACAACTCCGGACATGCCCCCGAAGTTCGGACCACTCCAGACCAGCTGGGCCAGGTTCGATGTCACGGCCAGAATCAGGATCAGCAGCAGAAATCGCTTCGTCCCACGGACGAACTCGACGGCAGTTCCCAGCTGCCGCAGCCACATCATGTTGAACAGAATGTGGAGGATGTCGAAGTGCAGAAAGATTGGCGTTACCAGACGCCACAGCTGGCCGGTTCGCACAACCGACCACACGCTCGCCTTCTGAAAGGCGACAAATTCTTCGTCACCGAGTCGCAGTTGCCTCGGCGGCTGGATGAACAGCGCATTTCGCAGTTCCGATCGTTCGTTGTTGCAGGTCTGCGGCAGGCCGATTCGCGGCCCTGCAGCGTTGTGCCAGTTCGTGCACAGCAGCACCACTGCAACGCAGATACCGATCA
>SYLK01000566.1 GCA_005809115.1 Planctomyces sp.
CCAGTAGGGATAGTAGTACAACTCCGCAGCGCCCACTCCGGTGATGCCAAAGACCCCGAAGGCCACCAGAATTCCCTCCGGGGGGATGGTAAACGACATCCCTTTGGCCACGTCGGACCAGGGGATGGGGAAATTTGTGGCCGGCAGAGCGCATGCCGCAGTTACCGTCAGCAGCGTGACGCCGACGACGAGTACCGTCGTGATCAGTTCAATGCGGCGGTAGTTTCCGGTCCACAGCAGCCCGACAGCGGTCAGACACGTTAATACAGCCCAGGGAAACTCGGGCCGCGCAGCGATCTCGCGGGACAGATCCGGCAGCGGACCCGCCATGACGTCGGCAAGACGGATCGAGACCTGAGGAAACGCGAGGTCCAGGGCCTGGGCCACGGTTCCGGTCATCGCCCCCAGCTGAAAGCTGGTGGAGAGCATCATGAACAGCCAGCACCACAGGATCCAGTGAGCACCCAGACGCGGGCCACCCAGTTCGTTGATCGCCCCCAGCGTCGGTCGCCCGGACGAGACGGCATAGCGACCCAGTTCAATCTGCACGAAGACCTTGATGACACAACTGAATATGATCAGCCACAGGAAGGCAAACCCGTGCTTCGCTCCCAGCGATGTCGTCAGCAGCAGTTCTCCGGAACCAACAATCGTCCCGGTGAGGATAATGCCCGGGCCGATTTTTCGCAGGGCCGACCACAGCGACACCGGCGGGTCCTGGACAGCACCGACGGGAAGAGCATACGGATCATACTCGACCGCCTCAGAAAGCGGGTTCTGAACGGCAGCGACGGGGAGTTCGTCTGGATTCTTCTCGTCTGTGTCCGACATCAGTCAGTCTCGCTGCAGGGCGGGCAAAACACGGATTGGCCGGGGAGAGTCTATCGAGACGGCCCGCAGAATTCACGACCGCCGACACAGACCTGTCCCCAATCAGCCGAAAAAGCCAGTCCGGGCGGCACCCCGTAAAGCCAGTCCGGGCGGCACCCGAAAAAGCCGGTCCGGGCGGCACCCGGTTACCCCGATTCGCGTACGGTCACTTCGGGGGCTGCGACTATCGCAATTCAGCGGATGCTGCCATACAATCCAGATAAGTCAGAGGGAAGCAGCAGAGCGTCTGTTGCTTCCGCTGATTTCCGCTTCACCCGTTCGCGCATCGTGCCAGCGTCATGAACGAGACTCCGAACCAGATTTCCGAAGCTCCGTCGCAGAATTTTGAACGCCTGGCGACTGCACGGCGGCAGTGGATTGAGACAGTTCTCCGCCCCTGGTGTTGCGCAGCGGCGCTGCAGGAACTGCGAAAGGCGGAACAGGAATGGACTGATATCGCCGGGCGGGTGGATCCCGCAGCGACACTCTGGACGTGGGCGTGGGAACGCTTTCCGGATCTCGTTCATCCGGAACTGCCCGGTGTGAATGAAACGCACCGAATCACGATTTCCCTGGCTGAGGGTGCCGAGTATACCGGCTACCCGGATGGTCGCCGCAGCGCTCGGGGAACACTGATCCTGCTTGACACCGATGCCTGTGGGCAGTCGCAGACACACGGACCGTTCAGCATTGACCAGATCCTCAGCGCCCGGACCACGACCCCGTAGCCGGGTGATCAGCGGATTGACGCATCCACCTGGCTGCCGATCGGCAATGGCGGCCAGAGAAGCCCGACAGGTTCTACTCGGACTGCGGCCAGCGTCTCACGCCCTGGCGCCGCGGGATCGACCAGCATTGGCAGGTCAGCGACCCGACCTGATAAGTGCTGCCCGCCCGGGAAAGTCAGGTCCACTTCACTGCCCGGGTGCAGCTCCCCGACACGCTGAGTCGGAACATAGACCACAACCTAGCGCCGATCCGTATGCAGAATTTTCAGCAGGATGTCGCCTTCCGGCAGGTTGTCTCCTTCACGAAATCTGAGCTGACCGACCACCCCGTGCGCGGGACAGGCAATGACAACTTCGCGGCTGGCAGCCTTCATCTGATCGAGCTGCTGCGCAGCATCATGGAAACGCGCACGCAGGTTTTCCACTCCGGCCGCCTGACGCACCTGCTCGGGCAGCTGGTCGCGCAGGCTCTCCAGCCGCTGCAGACGCGCGGCAATGTTCTCGGCCTGCGCCGCCGCGATTGACTCGCCCGTGCGGGGCTCAGGCACGACGGATTCAGACACCGACGCGCGTTGCGCCGTGGCAACCGTCCCTGACAACACAGACTTACCACGGGACAACTGTGGCTCAGCGAAGACGGGCTGCAGGGGCAGCCCGGGTTCGTCGCGCGATGCCAGCGCCGGAGGGTGTGTCCGGCCGAAGAACAGAATCCCACCGGGTTTCCGAGCAGTGTGTCGGTCATCATACCGGGCGGCCGACACCGGGGCGATGCTTGCCTTCCTCCCCGGCCGCTTCACCGATCCCTGCCGCTCCGCCGACCCCGGCCGCTCTGCGGACACTGGCCGCTCCAACGACCCCGGGCGCTCCATTGACCTCGGGCGCTCGACCGACGCAGAACGACGGTAAAGGTCCGTCTGAACCTGGACTTCGTGAATCAGTTCGGATTGTGCCTGCGCGTCGAACAGCTCACGGTCCAGTTCACGCAGCCGCCACGATAACTCCAGTGAGGCCTGAGCTTCCGCCTGCTGCAGTTCCCGCTCCAGCTGCAGCACACGCTTCTGCTGGTCCTCCAGAACGCCGCGGTGTTCGAGTTTCTCCAGTGTTACCAGCTGCGTGCCGGTGAAGACTTCATCTCCCGGTTTTACGTGCGATTTCAGCAGTTTTGATTCGGCCGGGATGCGGAGAGACGTGATGTCGGCGGACAGGACACCCCGCAGCGGCTGACGATGCGTGCGGCCAACAATGTAGACGACCAGCAGCCCTGTCAGCAGAGCACATGTCAGCAGCGATATCGTGCGCAGAAACGACGCAGGCAGCTCAGTCGTTGCCGGCACGTTCAGGCTCCGGCGACAGATTGCCCGCGCCTGCTCCACCCAGCGCTGTTCAGAAATGCGGCCTGGCAATATATGCATATCGTGTGCAAATGCGTTCAGTTCATGCTCCCGCCACAATCCCAGCTGGGCCACAAAGTACACACCGCGACCGTTCAGAGACACCGCCTCGTGCGTCTCGATCCCGCGGATCTGCGTCAGATCATCGGCCCCGAGCGGTTCCGTTTCGTAGACCAGTCCGAAGTGCCGATCGCTGCGATAGCCACCGGGAAGTCCTGCCAGCATCGCCGACGCTATGGTTCCATCCATCCGGCTCTGTCCTTCACCTGTTCATGCTGCCGACCTGTCAACGTCCCGTTGTTATTCGTCTGCTCAAATCAGCTGGAATCATTCAATTCCGGATTCCCGGCAAACCTGATGCAGTCCACCATAATCCACTCAGCGGATCTGCTCCCGAGCTGCTCAGGTCGTGCAGTGGAAAACAGGCCGCATCGCTCGTCGGCGACGGGATGTCCCGCCTTCTCCTCGCTCCTTGCCGGAAACGCACTGCAGACTGCGCAGACCTCGCGTTCTTCTCATGCCTCCGAATCAGTGTCGCAGGAGCGCTGATGGGAATTATGGACCGGTGGGCGACATGATGTTCGGAAGGACTCCTCGTGGATGTTCTCGTTGAGGACGATGGTGACTCTCTGTGCAGCAGTCGGCTTTCAGGGCAGGGGGGTGTAATTTCGGGTGGTCGGCGTTAGAATTCGAACACGGTGGTGTGGCTCATTTTCAGTAGAAGACTGACCTCAGATCGGCATTGGAGTCCGATGACGAATCGCCTTTTGCATTTGACAACGATCATCGCGCTGAACGCGTGTCTGTGCGCCACAGGATTTCTGTCAGCGGAGGAGGGTGGCGGTCCCATGAATCGGCTGGGCAGGGAATCAAGTCCGTACCTGCTGCTGCACGCGCGGAATCCGGTCGACTGGTATCCGTGGGGCCCCGAGGCTCTGGAGCGGGCAAAGGCGGAGAACAAGCCCATCTTTCTCTCGGTGGGGTACAGCAGCTGCTACTGGTGTCACGTGATGGAACGCGAGGTTTTCTCGAATCCCGCCATTGCCGCGTTCATGAATGAGCATTTCATCAATATCAAGGTGGATCGCGAAGAACGACCCGACCTGGACGACATCTACATGACAAGCCTGCTCGTGTATCAGCAGGCGGCCGGCATTGGTGGTGGAGGCGGGTGGCCGTTGTCGCTGTTTCTGACACCGGAGGGTAACCCAGTCGCGGGTGGCACCTATATTCCACCGGCAGACACGCCGGACGGGCGGACGGGGTTCAGGACGGCGGCTGAACAGGTCCGACGACTCTGGGCGGAAGATCAGGATGCGCTCGAGTCATCGGCGTCCCTGATCGCGGCGGAAGTGCGGCGGCTGAGTGGTCCGGCACTGGTTGTGGAAGAAGCCGAGCTGAACGCAAAGCTGCTGGAGGACGCTGTGTCCGACGTCCGCAGCCACTACGATCCCGTTTACGGTGGCGTAGACTTTCGCAGCAGTCAGCCCAATGCTCCTCGATTTCCCAGTGTTCCCAGGCTGCAGTTGTTGCTGCAGTCGCATCTTGCGAATCCGCAGCCGGAGTTGCTAAAGATACTGGAACATTCATTGACGGCGATGGCTCACGGGGGGATTCGCGATCACCTGGGTGGAGGGTTTCATCGGTACAGCACGGATCGTCGATGGCACGTGCCACATTTCGAAAAAATGCTTTACGACCAGGCGCAGCTGCTGGAGATTTATGCTCAGGTCGCGCGTCTGACGGGCAAACCATTGTACCGGGAGGTTGCGGGGGAGATTGCTGATTTCGTGAGACGTGAGTTTGTTCTGCCTGACGGGGGATTTTGTTCGGCACTGGACGCTGAAACGAACGCTGTGGAGGGAGCTTATTACGTCTGGACCGAGGACGAGCTGCAGCGGGTGCTGGGGCCTGAGAGTGCGACGCTGTTTGCCGACGTTTACGGAATGCGGAAACCGGTGTCGTTCGAGCACGGGTATGTCCTGCATCTTCCGCAGCCACTGGAACAGACTGCGACGGCTCACGGTCTGTCGGCAGAGGAACTCAGCGCCAGGCTTTCTCCGCTGAAATCGCAGCTGCTGCAGACGCGGAACCAGCGTGAGAGACCGCTGCTGGACGACAAAGTGCTGACGGAATGGAATGCACAGATGATTCAGGGACTGGCGGAAAGCGGTCGACTGCCGGGTCGTGAAGATGATCTCGCGGCGGCGGCGCGGGCTGCCGATTTTCTTCTGACGAGCCTGCGAAGCGCAGACGGTTCGCTGCTGCGTTCGTGGCGCAACGGAAAAGGAATCCATCGCGCTTATCTGGACGACTACGCCTTTCTGGTGTCGGCACTGCTCAGGCTGCATGAGTCCACCGGAGCAGATCGCTGGCTGCAGGCTGCCACGGAGATCGCAGCGCTGCAGATTTCGCTGTTTTATGACCGAGGGCAGCGGGCGTTCTTCTACACATCTCACGAGCATGAACGGCTGATCGCGCGGACCAGCACGGCATACGATTCGACCGCCCCATCGGGGAACAGCATCACGATTCGCAATCTTCTGGCGCTGGCACGTTTGTCCCGACAGAGCCGGCAGTCCGAGGCGGCCCCGACCGGAGACGTGCCGTCGGACAGAGACGAATATCTGGAAATCGCGGAGACGGGACTGCGGCGATTCGCCTCCACCCTGAAGAATTCGCCAGCGGCATGCTCCGGCATGGCGCTGGCTTTGCAGGACTGGCTGCGAAGTGAGGCGGGTTCCGGGGCTGGACACACCCTGAGTAATCCGGGCAGCTCGCGCATCGCCAGCGGACGCGGCCGGACCGGTTTCTCTGAAGTCCCCACGAATCAATGGATTCTCACCGGTTCGCCACTTCCTGAAGGTCAGAATGACGCGCCGCAGGAACCGGTACCAGCCGTCTCCGCGGACGAGCGACAAGTCGTGTTCAGGCCGATCCTGCCAGATGGAGATTCCTCATCGTCGGCGGAGGACGAGACGGACCAGCCGGTGAAGGCAAAAGTCTACCCGTATTTTGACAAGCTCGAACGGGGCGGCAAATGCCTGCTGGCCGTGGAACTTCGGATTCACGAGGACTGGCACATCAACGCCAATCCCGCGCATCCCGGTTTTCTGGTCCCCACCGAAATCAAAATCACCAGCCGACAGAAAATCCGGATGACTCGCGTCAAATATCCGGAACATCAGACCCTGAAGGTGGCTGCAGCCGATGAAGCTTCGCACGTCTACGGCGGAACGGTGATCGTGTACGCGCAGATTGATATTGACGCGGCGGAAACTGCCGAGACAGGCGAGATGGACGTCCGCATCAGGTACCAGGCATGCAATGAAGATACCTGCCAGAAGCCGAGCGAGATTCTGCTGAGGGGCAAACTGCCACTGGCGAATCCCGGTGAAGAAATCCGAAAGATCAATCAGGCCAAATTCCCCCGCCCGAAAGACAGCGAACCAAAACCCACCGACCGCCAGTCGTGACAGCCGCTGGCGACGGGCCAGGGTACTCGGTAACTGGGGATGACGCAGCCGATTCGGCTTCAGCAGCGCCAGTCAGATGACCGTGTGAAGCAGACAAGCCTGCCAGAGCGGACATTGTGGGCCGGGAGAAACCGGTTTGGAATAGAGAATGAAAGTGTCTTACGAGGAAGGATTAGCCAGCTGCTTCGGCCTTCAGCGGAGGGGCGGATCGGGCGACCGGTCTGTCTTAAGCGTCCGTGCGAACGGTAACGCAGGCCAGCCATTGAGCTGCCACATCACCACTCCCGTGTGCCGATCCTGTAATGTCAGGGA
>SYLK01000567.1 GCA_005809115.1 Planctomyces sp.
CGGCCGTCCTTCGAGTTCCACACGTCATTCTGGTAGTGGTGCTGATTGCAGTCTCCGCCCACGATCCACATGTGATCCCGATGGACAACATAGCCGGCGGTGTGACGGCCTTCCCAGTCCGCCGCCGCATCGAAGGAACTGTCGCGAAACGTGTTCGCCCGAATCAGCGTCCAGTCGGCACCGTTCTGCGTCGACCAGACCTCGTTGTTGCAGATCCGGGGAAAGAACTCCCGATGGCGGGTCCCCGGGTTCCAGCCGCCCAGGAGCCACATCTTTCCGTCAAACGTCACGGCACCGGCACCATCGCGAGGCGCAAAAGCGGCGTCCATCGTGATCAGTTCCCACTGATACCGATCAGTCCCAGACTTGCCTTTCGCCGGCTCTGCAGCCTGAACTGCGGGCCAGACAGTCGACGCCAGCAGGACAGTTGACACCGAAGGGACTGTCCACGCCGACAAGACTGTCCACGCCGACAAGACGATCACTCGCAAGGCCACTGTCATCGCTCGCTCCGACTGCAAAAGGATAGGACATGTTCACCTGACGCCACGCCGGAACGATGCTAAGCATACTCCGGCAGGAATCGCTTCCAGTTTTCGTAAATGATGTTGTGAATCACTTCGTCCGGAATCCGCGGCAGCCGTGTGCCCTCCAGAATATCGTTCACCTTATACTGTCCGGCAATCACCTGCGGCAGCGTGGCGGACGGGAAATCGGATCCCATGATCAGCTTGTGCTCCACTCCGTACTCCATGGCGGTCATCAGGGCATGGTAATGGCGCAGCGGTCGATAATGCAGAGCCGAAATGTTGGTATACAGATTCGGATGCTTGCGGATCAGCACCACGCACTCATCTTCCCACGGGTGCCCCATGTGAGCAATCACGATCCGAAGGTTCGGGCAGGCAATGGCAATGTCTTCCAGCTGGATCGGATTCGAATATTTCAGGGGGCCCGGACGCACGAACGACGTCCCCTGGTGAATATTCACGGGTATTCCCAGCTTCTCGGCCTTGCGGAACAGCGGCAGATGCCGCGGATCCTGCGGATCCCAGTTCTGGTAAATCGGAGAACACTTCAGACCACGAAGGCCCAGGTCCTTCACGTAATACTCCAGCTGGTCAATACAGTCGGGGTCATTCGGATCGACCGAACACCAGCCGATAAATCGATCGGAATGCTGTTTTACGAAATTCGCAATCAGCTCCTGATCGGCGTTGATACCGCAGAACGGCGCCTTGATGCCGAAGACAATCACCTTGTCGGCGTCTTTGGTGGCCTCCAGCAGCTGTTCGGGCCGGCAGTCGAAGGCATGCTCCGGTTTGACATTGCCGGCGGCGAGGTAGACGTCCGGCGACAGCTTCATTTTGGCCCGCTTCGCCTCCCAGGCGAATTTCACGAACTCTTCCGAATAATGATCGGGATACCACATCAGGTTCGTGTGAGTGTCAAACAGCATCGTTGCGCTCCCTTTCAATCCACCAATAAAGCTCGTAAGAGACTGTGAAAAAACCGAGACTGGCTCCCACGGTCCTGTGATAAAACCTGCGAATCATCATCACCCGAGGGTGCCTGTCTCGTCTTGAAAGAGCCTCGAAATGAAATCAGGCCGGGTGCGACAGGTATCGCTTATCCACACGAGCACCGACGGTACCACTGCCGTAATAGCCCACCGAAATCAGTCCGACGTGTGTGAGCAGATCGTAGGCTTTCCAGCGGTTCCAGCCGTAGGAGAACTCCATCCACAGAATGAGTCGCGCGTACGCTTCGGCAATCGCCCGCTCCAGTGTCCCCTGAGTCGACACAGCCATGATGAAGTCTGCGGACTCTATCCGCACTCCGCTCAGCGGCGACCCACGAAGAATGTTCACGGTGATCGTCGTCTGAGCCGCCATCTCCAGTCCGGTGGCCGACAACTCGCCATGGCCCATCGCGGCATGTGCGTCACCCAGGTACAGATAACCGCCGGGAAGACTGACCGGCAGATAGACCGTACTTCCCGGACAAACCTCGACGATGTCCAGGTTTCCACCGTGAGGACCCGCCGGGCCTGTCGTCGGAACTCCCCAGCTGGGCGCCGTCCCGATGCAGCCCAGCATCGGTGCCCACGGAATTGTGATCCGGTCGCTGAAGAAAATCTGCCCGTCCCGAATCGGACAGACGTGCGCCCCGTGCGGCACATCGCTCCCCAGCCACTCGCTCAGCTGCTTCGGCGCTCCGGTGTACGTGGCGCATTGCCCATCACGTGAGACGATCTCATGGATCGTGACTGCCAGGAAATCGCCCGGCTCAGCCCCTTCGACCAGAATTGGCCCGGCCACCGGATTGCTGAACGGCATCTTCGTCTTGTCGCGGCGGTCCTGCGCCGTTCGAATCTGCCCGGACAACGCGTCCTCTGACTCCACCCGCAGCTTCTCGCCGGCCTTCACCGTCGCGCGAGGGGCCAGGTGGCGACTGAACTCATAGACCAATGGTAGTGCGGGAACCTGTTGCATGCCGGCCTTTCGCTACGCAGCGGATCGCATCCGGATGGGAAAAAACGGGGCAGTATCAAGCAACACCAGCAAACGACTTCCGCCGGGGTTGCGGCAGCCTGCTTCGACCCGGAGAAGATTTCGGCTGACAATGTCGGGCCAACCGCGTGGATACAATGTACATGGTTTCTCTTTCCCGTCAACCGCCGCC
>SYLK01000568.1 GCA_005809115.1 Planctomyces sp.
ATTTCAGTGTCACCCGGCAGCGTCTGACGCCCGCTCACCGCGTTCCGCGCGGGACTATAGCGGTCCTGCGCGATCGATTCGAGGAATCCGACCACCACATTGACTGATTTCCTGCCAAAAGTTCCCGCCGGGGCTCAAGTCCCTGTCCGACGGCGGCATCGCAACTCGCGCCGCCGGTCTCGCGGTTCAGCTCGGTACTCCGTCGTCCTTGTGCTTCGGCCCGGTGCCTGAAATACTTCGTCGCAGATACTCCTGCGGCCTCTCCCGCGGGCGTTCTCCGCGGGCGTTCTCCGCAGCCCGGCGGAATTTCATCCGACTCAAAAAAGCGAAACCTTTATGCTCTGGGAAGTGGAAATTCAGCCGTCTGGAGACAATCCCGATCTCGAAGGTCGTCGCGTTCTCGCCAGCGCTCATCATCAGGGTATTCTCACGCTCACCGGCGTCCGGTCCGCCCGATCGTTCCTCGTACAGGGCGAGATGAATCAAGGTGAGCTGACTCGGGCGGCCAGCGAGATTCTGTGTGATCCGGTGGTGGAATGTTTCCGGATCCGCCAACTGCCGGCAGCTCACGTTCCCGGTGATGATGCTTCGGGTGATCCTGCCTCCGCACTGCACAACGTCCTGTTGCATCCCGGCGTGACGGACAGCGTCGCCGAGAACGCGGCCCGCGCACTCGCCCAGCAAGGTCTCAGCGTGAGCAGCGTGGCAACCTGCCGAAAATACTGGCTCTCCGGCCAGCTGACAGCGGCGGAATTGTCGCGGATCGATTCCCGCGTGCTGGCCAATGACGCCATCGAACATGTCCTGACCGGCCCCCTGCAGATCAGTGATCTGTCAATGGTGTCCGAATATCGGTTTCAGCTGACGACCGTGCCCATTCGCTCGCTGGATGATGCGGCGCTGACTGCACTCAGTGCCTCCGGACAACTGTATCTCAGCCTGACCGAGATGCAGACGATTCGTGATCATTTCCTTTCGCTGGACCGCGACCCCACCGACATCGAGCTGGAGACCATCGCGCAGACCTGGAGTGAGCACTGTTCGCATAAGACTCTCGGTGGCCGGATCCATTATGTCGAAACCTGTGACGGCGAAGTGATCTGCGAGAAGCATTTCGGGAACATGCTGAAGGAGACCATCTTTGCGGCGACCGCCGAGATTCGCCGCTCACTGGGCGAACATGACTGGTGCGTCAGTGTCTTTCGGGACAACGCCGGGATTGTGAAGTTTGACCAGCAGCAGAACGTCTGCTTCAAGGTCGAGACGCATAATCACCCGTCCGCGATTGAACCGTACGGCGGAGCCAACACGGGGCTGGGCGGTGTGATTCGTGATCCACTCGGAACAGGGCTGGGCGCCCGCCCCGTCTGCAGTACCGATGTGTTCTGCTTCGCTCCTCCCGAGACCCCGGCCGACCAGCTGCGTCCCGGCGTGTTACACCCCAGAGCCGTGATGCAGGGAGTCGTGGCCGGTGTCCGGGACTACGGCAACCGGATGGGAATTCCGACGGTGAATGGCGCTGTCTGCTTCGATCCGCGATATCTCGGGAATCCGCTCGTATATTGCGGGAACGTGGCCATGATTCCCGTGGACAAGTGCGAAAAGCACCTGCAACCGGGGGATCTCATCGTGGCAGTCGGTGGCAGAACTGGTCGTGACGGGATTCACGGTGCCACGTTCTCGTCCGCCGAACTCACTCAGGACAGTGAGACCATCAGTGGCGGTGCCGTGCAGATCGGCAACGCTGTTACGGAAAAGATGCTGGCCGATGTGATTCTCGCGGCCCGCGACCGAAATCTCTATTCGTCCATTACGGATTGTGGCGCCGGCGGTTTCAGCAGCGCTGTCGGCGAGATGGGTGAAGAAACCGGGGCCGAAGTGTGGCTCGATCGCGCGCCCCTGAAGTACTCCGGCCTGTCGTATACCGAAATCTGGATTTCCGAGGCGCAGGAACGGATGGTGCTGGCGGTTCCGGAAACCCGCTGGCCGGAATTCCGCGACCTGTGCAGTTCCGAAGGCGTCGAGGCAACCGTGATCGGTCGGTTCACCAGCACCAAAACGCTGGTGCTGAAGTTTCAGGATCATGCAGTGGGACGTCTGAGTATGGCGTTTCTGCACGAGGGGCGACCGCCGGTGGTTCGTCGGGCCGTCTGCAGCATTCCGAAGTCCGCTGTCGCGTCACTGCCTGTTCGGGATGATTACACAGCCGACCTGCTGGCGATTATGAAGTCACTGAACGTCGCCAGCAAGGAATGGATCATCCGTCAGTACGACCACGAAGTTCAGGGCGGAAGCGTGATCAAACCGCTCGTCGGCGTAGCCTGCGACGGTCCATCCGATGCGGCGGTGGTGCGGCCGGATCTGAATTCGTCTCGCGGGCTGGTCATTGCCTGCGGCATCAATCCGCATTTTGGCGATGCCGACCCCTGGTGGATGGCTGCCTCGGCCATTGATGAGGCCATCCGGAACTGCGTGGCCGTGGGGGCTGACCCGCGTCGGATCGCGATTCTGGACAACTTCTGCTGGGGAAATACCGAACGGCCCGAAACACTGGGTTCCCTCGTGCGAGCAGCCACGGCCTGCCACGAATTTGCCATCGCCTTTGGTACGCCTTTCATCAGCGGCAAGGACAGCCTGAATAACGAATTCTCCTGGGACGACGGTTCCGGAAATCGCCGCACCGTCGCCATCCCTCCCACGCTGCTGATCAGCGCGCTGGGACAGGTCGACGATGTGGAAACCTGCGTCACGATGGATCTGAAGACCCCGGGAAACCAACTGTTTCTCGTCGGGTTCACTGCCGATGAATGCGGCCGCAGCCATTTTGCCCTTGTCAATCAGATCGCCGGCGGTGTTGCTCCGACTGTGGACGGAACGCTCGCCCCCCGACTGTTCACCGCAGTCCATGCGGCGATTGCGGAGGGACTTGTCCGCAGCTGTCATGATCTCAGCGAAGGCGGCCTGGCAGCGTGCCTTGCCGAAATGGCGTTTGCCGGCGATGTCGGGGCCAGCGTCTCCCTGGAACACATTCCGCGTCGGGATGCCCGGCTGCCCGCTGCTGCCTTGCTGTTCTCCGAAAGCAACTCACGTTTCGTGCTGGAAGTGCTCCCGGAGCATGCCACGCGACTGATGGCTCTGTTCCGGGATCTGCCGCTGGCGCGGATCGGTCAGACGACGGCCGACCGGCGACTGGAAATCTTCGGCCCCGATGGCCGACCTGTCATCTCCGCGGCACTGGTCGACCTGAAGGAAACCTGGCAGGCACCGCTCCGATCCGTCTGAGCCCGACACTTCGGAAGCCGGCACAGGACTCCGGCATGTGTCTGTTTGCGCCGCGGTCCTCCCGTCAGGGGAACAATCCACACGGTTCACACGGACCCGGGATTCCGCTAACCTCACCGCTCTCAGCGGTGTCCTGCGAGGGATCCTTGCAGCTCCAGGATCCCGAGTGATCTGTGTGGCGGACGTGATCAGGCCGAGTGGCGAAACAGGCAGACGCACGGGACTTAAAATCCCGGGTCCCGAACAGGGGCGTACGGGTTCGATTCCCGTCTCGGCCAGTCAGGGTGACAGCAGACACCCGCACTAGTGCGAAATGAAGCGAAAAGACTGGCGTTTTCCTCAGTCGAGTTTTCCGAGTTCTCTGCCGTTCGTGCCATTTCGCACGTCTGCCTGGCCACCTGGCTGGCCACCTTGTCGGATTCCTGCCGCCGGCTGGCCATGGCGTTGAACTTCTCAAAATGGTGATCGTCAACCTGAGCGTAGTTCTGGTTCTGAATCTTCACGCTGTGCCCGATCCACGTTGCGACGACATGTGCCGAAATCCCGGAATCAAGCCAGTCCGTTTCGCAGCTCGCCCGCATGTTTTGAAACAGCTTCGGCCACCGCGTCAGCCCCGTCCGCTGAAGGATTACGTTGAACGGCTTGCCCAGATTGACGTTCGTTTCAGTGAATCGCGTGATGATTCGCTCAGAGCCCTCAGCCGCTTCGTGGAACGCCTGTTCCAGCCAGGGCAGGATATCGCCGATCGGCACGAACCGGCTGCCCTTGCCCTCATGGTGTGCTGTCTTCGGGCATGTCACCAGCATTCGTCCCTGATCCCAGAGAACATGTTCCCACCGCAACTGAAAGACTTCCATTTTCCGCAGCCCAGCGAATCGCCAGAGTGCCACCAGCAGCCGCCATTCGGTATCCGGACAGGATTCGATCAGCTTCAGGGCATTCGGCCTGGACAGATAAAAGTCCCGTGACCGGTTCGGCAGGATCGCCGCTTTCTCGAACTCGAACGGGTTCTCGTCCACCAGCTTTCGCCGGCGAGCCACGTTGAAGAACATTTTCGCAACCGACACATGCTTCCGTTTGGTGTTCTCGCTTGCCGTTCCGGCATCGAGCCACCGGCGAAAACGCGACGCATCATCCGCAGAAATGTCTCGCAGAGTTTTCCCCGGGAAAAACTTGTCCAGAATCCGCTGCGTGCTCACCCACTTCAATCGGGTAGCGTTCGCCGCGTCTCGCCCCGCAGTCGTCCGCCCTTCCCCGACATATTCGGCCATGAACGCAGCCAGCCCGGAAGAACTCCGGCGAGCCACCAGCCCCGCGTTCGCCAGCTTGTCGTGAAGCCCCTGGCCAATGCCCGCCAGCCAGAGTGCCGTTTGCCTGTCGATCGGCTGCCCCGATCCCTTCGCGGAACACAGTTCGTCAACGTGCCGGCCGATCGCTTCGGCCTTCGATTTGTTCAGCCCCGTCAGCCGAATCGTTTTCGTCACGCCATCCGGCATGACGAACAGAACACGATACCCCTTCGAGTCTTTGCCAACGCTCGCCATGGTGCAGGTTCCTGTTCCTGAGTTTGTTTGTCGGCAGCCCGTTTCCTGTCACGAACTGCCGGGAATCATTCTTCCAGATCAGCCGCCGTCGGGTTCGGCAGCTTTCGCGATTCAGTTTTCGCCACGCCACAGCAGGTATTGCGGGGAAGCTCGCACGG
>SYLK01000569.1 GCA_005809115.1 Planctomyces sp.
CACGCTGGAAATCAACGCTAACGCCCAGAGCGGTTCGCTCAGCGTCGAAGCGCTCGACGCCGAAGGCCAGATCATCGAAGGCTTCGGCATTGCCGACTGCTCGCCGATCACCACCGACAGCGTCCGGCATGTCCTGCAATGGAGAGACAACCCCGACTGCCACCTGCTGCAGGGGCGGCCAATCAGGCTGCGATTCCACCTGAAGAACGCAAAGCTGTTTGCGTTCGAGCCACGGATCGAGCACAATCACTACCTGCAGTCCTACGACTAAGAACCCCTGACAAATCCTCCGTGGTCGCGTTGCTTCGAGAGTGGGCGAGATGCCAGGAAGAGTGACGAGGCGACACATGTCGTCGAGGAGTGATGACGCCGCAGATCGGCCGCTCTCGAAGCAACCCTGCGGGACGTTCGTGGTGACGTATCAGGCCGCGTCGCTCGTCGGCGACGGGATGTCCCGTCTTCTCCTCGCTCCTTGCCTGAAACGTCACCACAAACGTCGCGGCTCACGGAGGTTTTGTCAGGGGTTCTAAAGACCTCGTTTACCGCCCAGCTGCCGGCACCGGCCCCCCGGAATCGTTGTGCCCTGCAGGCCGGTGCCTGCGGCCGGGCAGAAACAACCCTGGATCCAGAGTGATGAATCTTCGCTGCTGTTGCCTGCATCTGTTCAGCATCGTGCTTCTGAGCATCCTGCCCCCGCGCTTTGCGCCGGCGGACGATGTGGCACTCCACGTGACGGAACCAACGGGCGTCGACCGCCGCGACTGGCCCGTCACTTCGGGCATCCCGCTCGTCCAGGGCATCTTTCGAGACGGGCAGGCGGCCGTTCTGCGCGACGACCACGGCGTGGCGCTTCCGCTTCAGACCGAAGTCCTGTCTCGCTGGCCTGATGGATCGGCACGATGGTTACTCCTGGACTTCGCCCTGACTATCCAGGCCCGGGAGACACGGCGCCTGACCCTCCGCTGTGGCGGCGGTGAGCAGACGGTCCCGGTCGAGTCACCAGTGCGAGCTGTGTCGCAACCGAATCAACTCGTTCTTGACACAGGGCCGTTGCAGGTCATTCTCTCACGCGGGAAGTTTCGGCTGCTGGATGATGTGCGGATCGACAGAAACAACGACGGCGAGTTCTCGGAGAAGGAACGCCTGACCTCCAGTGAGGGAGCGGGGATTGTCCTCCGCGCTCCTGATGGCGAGACGTTCACGGCGGACATGGCGGAAACCGAGGCCGTCATCGAGCAGTCCGGACCGCTCCGGGCGTGCATACGATTCGAGGGGCGGCATGCCTCCGGAACCAACGCGATGTTCCGCTATGTGGTGCGCATCCATGCCTTCCGTGGGCAGCCTTTTCTGAAAATCCACTACACGTTCATCAACGACTATCAGCCGAGTCTCATGGCTCGGTTCGATTCGCTCTCGTTGATCTTTCGCTTGTCGGATGCGGACCAGGCGACGTACTGGCTCAACGGTGCCAGCTCGAGTCCGGGGCGACTGGATCAGATCGACGAACGCTCGTTTCAGATCGATGGTCAGCCAGCCGGTGAACGAGCCCATGGCTGGCTCGCTCAGTTCACTGAACTGGGGGGAATGGCCGTCGGCGTGCGTGACTTCTGGCAGAACTGGCCGAAGGGGCTGGAGCATCGACCGGGAGAACTGCAGGTCGATCTCTGCCCCGATTTTCCGGCAGGACGATACGATGGAAAACCGCTCGAGGAAGAGTGCCGCTTGTACTACTACCTGCGAGACGGGCAATATTCGTTTAAGTGCGGGCAGGCACGAACCCACGAAGTCTGGACGGCGTTCTCTGCGCAGCAGGCGCAGCAGGAGGATCTCGCTCGTTTCTTTCGCGCCGCCGAGTCACCGCTGCTGGCACAGTGTGAGCCCGAATATGTTCAGCGCACGCAGGCGCTCGGTCCTTTAGCTGCCACCGACCGCGATCGGTATGCCGACTATGAGTCGCTCGTCGCACGGTTTTTCGATCTGCATCTGGCCGACCGCGAGCGTTTCCGCGAGTTCGGCATGTTGAATTACGGCGACTGGTTCAACGTCAACTGGAGTTCCTGGGGCAACCTCGAGTACGACACGGCCCGCAACTGGTTCCAGCAGTATCTGCGCAGCGGAGATCGGCGGTACTTTGATCGAGCTGAAGCGGCGGCGCGACATTTCGCCGACATGGACATCCTGCACGCGACGCATCCCGAGATACAACAGTTTCCGGGCACGACGAACATGCGCGCGGGACAGGTCTGGCCACACCTTGTCGGGCACACGGGTGGCTACTACGGGCGCTACTCCGATGGAAAATACGAGGGGCTGGCACCGCTCAAGATGACCGGTGCGTATCAGATCGGCCTCTGGGACCACGGCCATACCTGGATCGGCGGCGTGTTCGACCATTACCTGCTGACGGGCGACCGACGCGCCCGGGAAGTCGGCGTTCTGGTGAGCGATGCGATGGCCGAGATTTGCCCGACAGGATACACCGATCATCTGCGAGTGATCGGCTGGCCCCTGCATCTGCTCCTGAACGCCTATGAAGTGACCGGCGAACGCCGCTACCTGCTGGCCGCGGGAAAACAGTGGGCCCAACTCAGGAAGCATCTCGACCCGCAGCGTGGATGGGTGGTGATGCTCGCGCACGGACACTGTTCGGAGGCGTCGGAAGCGGAGCGCTGCCGTGGCAACAATATGTACATGTTGGGGCTGACTTTGACGTCACTCGCAAGGTATCACCGGCTGACCCAGGATCCCGAAGTCCTGGCGGGTCTGACCGCCGGGATTGATCAGATGATCCGCGAGACGTGGAGTGAGCGGCACAAGTCGTTCTTTCTGACATCGTGCAGGCACGCCCGCTCTCAGCCGCCCGAGTTCAACTCAGCGACCCTGCACGCCTCCGAGGCGTTTGCGTACGAGGCCAGAGTCACAGGGAATCGTGAGCATCAGCGTATCCTGCGCGAATCACTGCAATCGGCAATCACGGGCGGGATCAAGGTGCTGGAACGCAATGAAGCGGTCGGGCAAACCGGGTATTATTCGGGAGTCTTTCTGTTTCCGCCTTTCGCGTTGGAGAGTTTGCACGATTAGTGGCTCTTTTAACGGTCACCGACAGGCACCGGCTGCAGGCGCTGCGCATCAGACTGCGGTTTTATCTGAAGAACACGAAGTTGCTCAATAGCCATTATCTGCAGTCGTACGATTGAAACACGAGCTCGATGGAAATGCGTCCGTCGGGTCAGGTCAGGAAGGCGGACGCGAGAAAACAACCCTGACGTGAACGGTACCTCATGTGATGGAAAGGACCGCCAGATGGAAGACGAATCCACGACTGCCGCATACCAACGGAACGGCTTTGCGGTCATCCCGGGTCTGTTCTCGGCTGAGGAGTTGCTGGAAATTGAACGGCAGCTGGAAGCGCACCTTCGCCTCGACCTCGTCTCAGCGCCGCGGGGCGATGTCGTTTTCGAGGCCGATGCCGAACGGTCACTGCGGTGCCTGTTTCGGATTCACGAGCGGTCTGCATATTTCGACCAGCTCATGCGTGATTCCCGCCTGATCCAGCTTGTTCAGCAGCTCTTCCATGGTGCTGACGTCGTTGCGGACGGCACGATGCTGATCGACAAGGCGCCGTTGACGAAGTACGAGTTTCCCTGGCATCAGGACAATGCCTATCAGTTCTGGAATCCACCCGACGCCGTCGCCGTGACGCTCGCGCTGGATGACTCAACCGCCGAGAGTGGAGCCATCGTCTGCCTTGCAGGCTCGCACAGAGAGAGCATACGGCCACACCAGCCGTCTGGCGTCTTCGGTGCAAGCCGGAGCCTTGTAACGCCTCCGAACGCCAAAGATTTTTCCCCGGTCACGCTCGCCCTCAAGCCGGGTGACGTGTCGTTACATCATGTCAATACAATCCATCGCACGGGCCCGAATCACACTTCCAGGCATCGCCGCAATCTCGGTTTCGCCTATCATTCATCACGTGCCGTGTGCGACAAAGTCGCCGCAGATCAATACAAACGCGATCTCGCTCAGTTTCTGCAGACTCAGCAAGTCCCGGTGTGATTCCTG
>SYLK01000570.1 GCA_005809115.1 Planctomyces sp.
CGGAGAACCAGACAGCGTGCGGCCAGGGCGGGCGAAGGTCACGCACATCCGGCTGGAGCGGCCAGTGCGGCCAGATCAGTTGTCGGTGATCCCGGGCTGTCTCAGTTCGACGTCTCTTCGTATGTCGAAAATCCTCCCGGACCGATGGTGCCGACGATTCCGGCACAGGCATTGGGATGTCGTGACTGGAAAGGCTCGCCGCATGCGCCCGCAGGACTTTCACCTGCACGTATTCCATGATCAGAATTGCGCCGGCCAGCAGCGGGCCAGCAATCCCGATCCGGTCGAACATCAGGATCACCGCAGCCATCAGCAGCACTCCAGTACCCAGCAGGTAAGGATGCTGTCGAATCGCAGAATCGGCTACGTACCACAGTCGCGTCAGTGACCAGACCATCGGGACAATCAGCAGCACTGCCGGGGCAATCAGCGTACCAGCCGCAGTGACCAGCAACAGGCCGATGACTTCTGCGGATGGCAGGAGGCCCCGCTGTGGCAGCAATTCCGGTTCTCCTCGCCACCCATGAACAGCCAGCCAGCCCATCGCCCGATCGTCAGACAGCGGATGGCGCGCCGCTATCTGCCACATGGCGAAGATTGCCGCGAAACAGCCCAGCACGAACGAGACACACGATTCGGCTAAACGCTGCTGAAATTCGAACAGCAGCCTCGCGCGCAGGGGGTCATATTTACTGAGCTGTGCCTGACGAAACCAGATTGACCAGGCCAGTGTCGGCAGGAAGCAGACCAGGAGCCTGAATCCCGTTCGCATCGCATCGGCACGGCGCTCGATCACTGGCAACCTCATCTCAATCGCTCCCGGAATCACACGGCACTTGCCCGCCGGAATGTGTGAGATATTTCTCAATCCGCTGCTCAGCGTCCGGGAAAATCAGTGCGTTCAGTGCGTCCGCCGGTGACGGAGATCCCGATAACAGGCTCTTTAACTGTGTGCGGTCCAGATGATGCGTCAACTCGCCCTGCTGCAGAACCAACAGCCGATCTGCCATCTCCGTGACCAGTTCGGCGACTGGCGTCGAGAGCAGGATGCACTGACCTCGCGTCTCGGCTCGATGTTTCAATACCCTTTTCAGGGCCGTGATCCCGGCTGGATCCAGGCCACCTGAAAAGGGTTCGTCCAGCAGCAACAGCCCCCGATCGGCCAGCAGGGCCGAGCAAAGTCCCACTTTCTTCTTCTGCCCGGCAGACAGACTGCCAAGCGTCCGGGACTCAGCAGGGGTCAGGGCAAACAGATCCAGCAGCCCATCAATTCTGTCGATGGCTTCAGACGCCGGGACGTCGAACAGCGCCGCGGCAGCGCCCAGATATTCACGGACCTGCATGAAATCCGGAAGCCAGGCGAAATCGGGCAGCCAGACCGTCATCCTGCGAGCCGCCTGCTCCGCTTCGACCGACCTCCGCCGCGCATGACCGAACACCCGGACCTGTCCTTTTGCGGCTGAAAGTGCTCCGGCAATCGATGCGATCAGTGTGGATTTGCCGACTCCGTTGACGCCCACAATGACGGCAATTTCACCGCGTTGAACTTCGAAATTGAGATCTCGAAGAACAAACCGGAACCCCTGAGCACACCACAGATGCTCTGCGACCACAGCGGGATTCTCAGCCATGACTGCTCCGAACCATGCGTTTATCAACGAACACTCACTGGCGAATTCCAGCACTCCCAGCGGTCTTCCAACGCGGGATCATGACCGGCGGGTCACCGATTCCGACCGGATTCCGAAGTTTTTTACTTCGACCGGTTCCTGGCACACGGTGGGGGCGTCCTGGTAATGCAGCTGGAGCGCCAGCCGACCACAGCGTTCCTGGAACTGGGCCAGTGTGTCGCTGAGTCCATCGTGGCAGACACTGGTGATCCACGCAGGATATCCCCGCAGGATGCGTGTCGCAAGCTTCTCGCGGCCGTGATCGTCCAGGCCGCTCATCCGGATGACTCGATCGATGCGACCGGGGCGTGATGCGACAGAATGGGGCTGCCCGAGTGCCGGGTCGATCTTCTGCAGATGGTTGGTCGTCATGATCAGAATCAACCCGTCCGCCCGCTGAATTCCGTCGAGGCAGTTCAGGAGACAGTCGAATGTCAACCCCGGACCACTGGTGACCGCAATGTTCTTCCGCTGATCGAAGACCGCGTCAATATCTTCAATCAGGGCCATGCAGGGAACGTCGCCGAGCATCTGATTCCAGGCCGACTGCAGTTCGTCGTTCCTGAGGCTTGCCAGGTTGAACACGAATACCGGCAGATCCAGGTCCTCGGCGAGCGCCCGTGCCAGAGCCGTCTTTCCGGTCCCGGGAGCCCCGAACAACAGGTAACCTCGCCGCCATGGAAGCCCGCGTTCACGATGCCATTCCTCGGTTGCCCGCCACCGTCTGGCCTCGCGGATCATTTCGGCCGAAGCGCCACTCAGCGCCAGCCGGTCAATCGCGGTCGTGGTCTCGTCCACATCCGGTCCCAGATCCGAGAACTCCCAGTCCAGGGGCCGGTTGGGCAGGCAGGCGCGGATATCGCTGCTGCTGGTGGGACAATGCTTTGCGCTCCCCTGAGCGACTCCGATGATTGCGGTCGAATGGCCCGCCGTGCCATGAATGTATTAAGAACCCCTGACAAAACCTGCGTGAGCCGCGA
>SYLK01000571.1 GCA_005809115.1 Planctomyces sp.
GCCTCGGAACTGATTCGCCGCATCCGACCCCAGGACCACCACCTGGACCAGTCCGGCGAGCTTGACTTATGGAATCATCCGGCGATGCTGTTGATGTTCTGCCTCATGCTCACAGGGGAATGGGCTGTCCGCAAGCTCAATGGACTCCCCTGATCTGCCCGGCAATATGGTTGAGAAACATCTTCTATGGTATACTCTGCGTGATGGTTCCGGCGGGCGCAGCCGCCGCCGAATCAGTGCATCGTCATTCCCCGCACGCTGGCTGACCTGCAGCGTGACTGGTTCGCCGGGATCTGCCCGTCCGCGATCAGGAGAACAGCATTCCATGTCAGCCAGATTATTGTTTGTGACTGCCGCTGCGATCGCCGCCGCGACGCTTTACGGAACGACCTCAGACTGCCAGGCCTGCTCTGTGCCCGTGTTCCGGTATGCGCTCGAAAAATGGTTTCCGGACCATTACGGGATGACGCTGTTTCACCGTGGCCAGCTCACAGAGGCCCAGCAACAGCTGCTGAGCGGTCTGAAGCGTCAGACCAGCCTCGGCCTGCAGCTGGCCAATGTGAAGGTGATTGAAGTCGACCTGGACCAGAACCCCTCAGCCGAGCTGCAGGCGCTGTGGGACGCGCAGCCGGATCGAACGACCCCGCTGCTGGTCGTTCAGTCGCCTGCACGGCGAGGTCCGGCTGGCACAGTCTGGGCCGGCGAACTGACTCCGCAGAACGTGGAGCTGCTGCAGGATTCCGCCACGCGCCGCAGCCTTGCCGAACGCCTGCTGCGGGGAGATTCCGTGGTCTGGATCCTGCTGGAAGGTGGCCAGAAGAGCCAGGATGATCAGGCATTCCTGACGCTGGAGCAGGAACTCGCCCGACTCCAGACGACACTCACCCTGCCCGAACTCGCCGAAGAAGATGTCCGAACTCTGGGCATCGAACCCGACAGTCTTTCCCTGGTGTTTTCCGCCATGCGGCTCAGTCGAAGTGACCCGGCGGAAGCTCCTCTGGTGCAGATGCTGCTGAACGTCGAGCCGGACCTGCGTGATCCGGAGTACGCAGGAAAGCCGATGGCTTTTCCGGTCTTTGGCCGTGGTCGGGTCCTGCACGCGCTGGTTGGAGCAGGGATCTCCGCCGACACAATCAGAGAAACCAGTCAATTTCTCACCGGAGCCTGCCAGTGTACCGTAAAACAGGAAAACCCCGGTGTCGATCTGCTGATGTCTCTCGACTGGGACAGCCTGATCGATCAGACGCCGACCCGAGAACGTGAATTGCCCCCGCTGGCAGGACTGACCGGATTCACCAGACCGGAACCGGCAGGCGCGACTCCGGCTGAGTCTCTGCCACCCGCGATTGCCTCACCGGCTGCCGCTGCTTCTGATCTTCCGGCGCAGGAATCCACAAACCGTGTCGCGTCCGCGGAGCCCCCGCTGGCGATTCCAGTGACGGCTCCCACATCGGTGTCCGCCCACAGACAGCATGGTCAGACCATCACGCGGAACGTCATGCTGGTCGTGCTGGTGCTGGGATTTTCAGTTGTCGGGATGAGTCTGGTGCTTGGTCGCCGTCAGGCCTGATGAACTTTCGGAACGCAACCACCTGCTGAGATCAGGGAGACGACAGAGACATGACTATCTGGCGACTGGTGATGCATGAAATCCGGCACCGTCGACTGAACTTCCTGCTTTCGTTGCTGGGCGTCGCCGTGGCGGTCGGCAGCGTCGTTGCGGCTGAGGTTCTGATGAGCCGTGAGCGACAGGTGACCAACGCAATTCTCAGCCGGAAACAGATCGAGGTTGAGCAGACCATGACCGCCCGGCAGAAGGACGTCGCCGAGGCTGGTGCAGCACTCCAGGATGTCATGCGGAAGACCATGCGCGAGCTGGGATTCAATATCCTGATTCTGCCCGAAGCTCAGGATCTTTCCGAACTGCACCTGAACGGCACGTTGTCAGAAACCATGCCGGAGAGCTACGTCAGCAAGCTGGCGTCGACCAGCATTGTCACAGTGAACCATCTGCTGCCGACGGTCACTCAGAAGGTTCGCTGGAATGAGCGCGAGATCGACGTCATTCTTCACGGAACGCGGGGCGAAGTGCCGATCCTGCACGCGTCAGAGAAGAAACCGCTGCTGGAAGCGGTCCCCGCGGGCAAGATGGTCGTCGGCTGCGAAATCCACCGGCGCCTGAGTCTGAAAGTCGATGACCGTGTGACATTTCGTGGCCGGGAATTCACCATTTCCAGACTGCACCCGGAACGCGGATCGACCGATGATGTCTCCGTCTGGATCGATCTGGCAGAGGCACAGGAACTGCTGGGGCTGCAGAACCTGATTCACGCTATCCTCGCACTGGAATGCGAATGTGCGGGCGACCGAATCACACAGATCCGCGCGGAGATCCGTGAGATTCTGCCGGGGACTCAGGTCATCGAACGATATTCTCAGGCACTGACTCGTGCTGAAGCCCGCGGTCGGGCGAAACTGGCCGCGGAAGAAGCTCTCGATAAGGAACGTCAGGCCGGAGCGGCAGCTCTGGAATCAGAATCTGCCAGTCGCGCTGCGCTGGAGTCCAGCCACGAACAACTGGCCAGTGTGCTCGTGCCAGTCGGTATCCTGAGCGCCGCGGTCTGGGTCGGTCTGCTGGCATTCAGCAATGCCAGACAGCGCTGTGCCGAAATCGGAATTCTGCGAGCAATCGGCCTGAGGGCCTCTCAGATCCAGCGTGTGTTCCTGACCCGGGCGGTCCTCGTGGGATTCGGGGGCGCCGCGCCCGGAATCCTGTGCGGGCTGATTCTGGGACAGATCTTTGCGGAACGTTCGGAACTGGTTCCGGAGGCGTCCCGCCTGATCGACTCCGGCACCCTGAACATCATCGCGTTCTCACTTGTGATGGCGCCGGTGCTCTCCGTCGTCGCGGCATGGCTGCCCGCGGCACTCGTGGCCCGCCAGGACCCGGCACTCGTGCTGCAGCTGGATTAGAAAGACGCAGGTCGAAGCATGCTGGTCGAGCTGGATCAGGTCAGCCGCACATATCCGACGCAGAGATCTGTCGTGCGCGCCGTGCAGGAGGTTTCGCTGACACTGGATGCAGGACAGTTCGCAGCGGTCTGCGGTCCGAGCGGCTGCGGGAAATCCACGCTGCTGCTGATCGTCGGCGGTCTGCTGCGGCCCGATTCCGGAATCGTGAACGTCGCTGGCCAGCAACCGTATCACCTGTCACCGGATGCTCGCGCAGCATTTCGCGCGTCGCAGATCGGTTTCGTGTTCCAGCAGTTCCACCTCGTACCGTATCTCAACGTTCTGGATAATGTGCTGGCACCTGCCCTGGCAGTCCCGCACAGCGACGCTCTGGACCGCGCACAACAACTGCTGCAGCAGTTCGGATTGTCTCACCGGTCCCGCCATGTGCCGGCGGCACTGAGCAGTGGAGAACGCCAGCGAGTCGCCATGGCACGCGCTCTGCTGAATCGACCACAATTGATTCTGGCCGATGAACCTACGGGAAATCTCGATCGCGCCAACGCCGCAGGCGTGCTGAACTCGCTGAAGGATTTCGCGGAATCCGGTGGTGCCGTACTGCTGGTCACGCACGATGACGACTTAGCCGACCGAGCCGACAGGGTGATCCGCATGCTCGATGGCAAAATCGTCTGACCGGGATCCGCCAGCTTCGCCTTCCCTGAAGAGATCTGCACATATGCACATGTTCCAGGATACACGAATCCTCATTTGAATGGTTCGTCGTGGATTGTTATCTTACGTGGATTGCGACCGCGGACCATCACATAGAAATCCGGAGAATCCTGCGACATGGGCACAAAGCGAACGGGCAAGGGACGACGAAAGATCGGGCGAAAGAAGCGGCGGATGCGAGCCAGAATCCGCCACCGCAAGGGCTGATTCAGGCGGTTCTGCGGTTGTTTTCGCTCGGTCCAGTGGAAATCCTGCGACTGCCCTGTTCTGCTGCGCCTCAGTCCGTTCGACGCGGCTTTCCGGACAACTCTGCACACGAGAATTCCCGCCACGTCTCCAGGATGTCCGTTGAGACGCGCGTGCCTGATGGCCGACGCGCCTCATTCAGGCGCGGCGCCGCCGTGGATGCCTGTTTCGCTGCTGGTCATGTCTGAGATCGCGGTACGTGGCATCGCGCCGCTGCATGAACAAATCCGACCTGAGCGAGCCCCGATTCCTGAGATCAGGAACGGCGACAGCGGCTGATTCGTTCGCAGCGCCCGGATTGATGCGCTTCATCCGCCGCGCGGCTGGATTCGACCGTTTGGTCTTAGTTTTCGATTTGTGCCGGATTTGGCTGGAAACTCGCAGGAATCGAATGGGAGAATCTGGTAACCATCGACTTTGCGGATTCTCAGTGACTTGACATGGCATTCGCTGGGGGGAATCCTAGTGTTGCCTTGTACCTGTTGCCTTTCTGCAACACTCGCCTTCACACGGGAGATCAAACGTGCTGACCCGCCTCCTCCGCTCCTTCCGTCGTCCGTCCTTCCACTCCGGCTCTTTCCGCCAGCGTTCCTTCGCGCTGCTCTTTTGTCTGCCGGTCGCTGCCGGATCATTCGCCATCATAGCCGATGACGGTGTGCGGCCTGCGACTCAGCAGATCCGCAGCGAAATTGAAAAACAGCAGCAGCAGCGGAGTGAGGTTGAGAAGCAGATTTCCCTGAAGAAGGCTGCCACAGAGATTTCCCAGGGTCGAGTGGCTGAACTGCAGAAGCTGCTGGACGAAGCTCAGAAGCGAGCCGAGGCAGAACAGGGCGAGTTTTCGAAAGCGCATGAACAGCAGCAGGCACTGGAAACTCAGCTCGCCAGTCTGACGGAGCAATTGCGGCAGCACGAAACCGCCGACGGCCTGGAGCAGGCAGCCCGAGCAGCCCAGGGGCGGCTGGACCAGCTGGTCGGTGCCCGCACGGAGCTGGAAAAGAAGATGGCGGCGCTGCGGAAATCATCCGTCGAGTTCCAGAGTAAGGCCGTTGAATCCGAACAGCAGGTGAATGCACTGGAGGCGCAGCGAGCTGACCTGCAGAAGGCTGCCACGGACTCGAAGACTGCCCTTGATGCCGCCGATCAGCAGCTCACGGCGGCCAGCACGGCCCTGGCCGCCGCCGCCGCCGCCCTGGAAACCCAGACCACAGCCGTTGCAGCAGAACAGCAGCGGATCGACTCCGCCACCGTGTCCTCGCAGAAGCTGGCGGAATCACTGCTGGCACTGCAGAAGTCGCTCGATTCACTGAAGGAAGCGGCGCGTGTGATGGGGGTCAACTCGGAC
>SYLK01000572.1 GCA_005809115.1 Planctomyces sp.
AGATGTTCCGCTTCGTGGACGTGCTGCCGATGCTGAAGGATCACGTCGCGATCGCCCGACATCTGGATGAATACTTCGAGGACGTTCGAGAGCGGTTGCCCTGGGCCGCGCGGCTTGGACTGGATCTGTCCACCAGCAACAGTTTTCTCAGCCGGGCCCTGGCATTCAATGCGCGGACCAACTCGGCTCGGATGGCCCGCCGTTTCATCGCCGGCAGCAGCGTGGCCGAGGTGGTGCAGGCGGTCCATCGAATTCGCCGCCGGCGCTGTGCCTTCACGCTGGATCTGCTGGGCGAGGCGATTATCAGCGACAAGGAGGCAGATCGGTACCAGCAGGCCTATCTGGATCTGATCTCCGGGATTTCACAGCCGGTGAATGAATGGCCGGAGGATCTGCTGCCGGATCGCGATCATGCCGGAGCGATTCCACGCGTGAATGTGAGCATCAAGCTGTCAGCACTGGACAGTCAGTTTTCTCCGGTCGACTCCGCCGGCACGATCAGCCGGGTGTCCGCGCGGCTCCGCCCCGTGCTGCGTTGCGCCCGCGAGCATCAGGCCTGCGTTCATGTCGACATGGAACAGCACGATTTCAAGGATCTGACGTTCGAGATTTTTCGGCAAGTGCTGCAGGAAGATGAGTTTCGTGACTGGAGCGACGTCGGCATCGTGATCCAGGCCTATCTGACGAGCGCCGCAGACGACCTGCAGCAGATGCTCACCTGGACCCGGAACCGCGGCACACCCATCGGAATCCGGCTGGTGAAAGGGGCCTACTGGGACTATGAGAACATCCTGGCCGAATACCGCGGCTGGCCGGTTCCCGTATTCCGACGCAAGTGGCAGACGGACGACAATTTCGAGCGACTGACTCGCCTGCTGCTGGAGAATTTTCAGTGGCTGCGTCCGGCCCTGGCCAGTCACAATCTGCGGAGTCTGGCACACGGGCTGGCGATGGCCGAAGAACTGAAGCTTCCGGAACGGGCGCTCGAAATCCAGATGCTGTACGGCATGGCGGATGATCAGGCTCAGCTGTTTCTGGAACGTGGACACCGCGTCCGGATCTATACACCCTTCGGCGAACTGATCCCGGGAATGGCGTACCTGGTCCGCCGACTGCTCGAGAACACATCCAACGATTCATTCCTGCGTCAGAATTTTTCCGAACACCTGTCCGTCGAGAAGCTACTCATGAAGCCTTCGCGTCACGCTGCCGGGGAACCTCCTGT
Source organism: Planctomyces sp. (assembly GCA_005809115.1). Classification (GTDB taxonomy): domain Bacteria; phylum Planctomycetota; class Planctomycetia; order Planctomycetales; family Planctomycetaceae; genus F1-80-MAGs062. The sequence goes on from SYLK01000572.1 coordinate 1,226, forward strand.
CCAGGAGGAAGTCAAGGCCGGATTTCACAACGAACCCCTGATCGACTTCACGCAGACGGTGAACCGTGAGGCGATGCAGCTGGCGCTGCGTGATGTGCGGGAGAGTTTCGGTCAGGAATATCCTCTGGTGATCGACGGCAAGTCGTGCGAGAGTCGTGTTACGCTGACCTCAAGGAACCCGTCCTGCACCTCTGAGATTGTCGGGCGTGTCGCATCTGCCACCGGAGAACAGGTGGCAGACGCGATTGACGCCGCCCGCCGCGCCTTCCCCGCCTGGGCGGCCACGGATGCGGAAACCAGGGCCGAATATCTGGAACTGATCGCCGCAGAAATCCGTGAACGCCGGTTCGAACTGGCGGCCTGGATGATCCTCGAGTGCGGAAAACCCTGGACTGAAGCCGACGCGGATGTCGCGGAAGCGATCGACTTCTGCATGTACTACGCGGGACAGGTCCGCCGACTGAGCATTCCCCGGCAATGCGATTTCCTGGGCGAGGAAAACAGCTACAGCTATCGACCCCGCGGCGTGTGTGCCGTAATTGCGCCCTGGAACTTTCCTCTGGCCATCCTGACCGGTATGACAGCGGCAGCCGTCGTCACCGGCAATACCGTCGTCATGAAACCTGCGGAACAGTCCTCCGTTGTGGCCGCGAAATTCATGGAAATCGTGCGAAACTCACACGTGCCGGACGGCGTCATCAACTTCCTCCCCGGCATCGGCGAAGAGGTCGGCCCGGCGCTTGTGGGCAGCCCGGATATCGATCTGATTGCATTCACTGGCTCAGAAGCAGTCGGGCTCGAAATCAATCGCACGGCCGCTGATACGGATAAACGCCAGAAAAATGTCCGCCGCGTGATCGCCGAAATGGGAGGCAAGAATGCCATCATCGTGGATGATGACGCTGACCTTGATGATGCCGTGCTCGGCGTCGTCCGCAGCGCTTTCGGATACGCCGGGCAGAAATGTTCCGCCTGCTCACGCGTCATCGTCCTCGAATCTGTCTACTCCGCATTTGTCGAACGACTCGTGCAGGCAACTCGAAGCCTCCGGATCGGTGCTGCCGAGGATCCCGGCACTCGCGTCGGTCCTGTGATCGACGAATCCGCCCGTGACCGCATCCTCGACACCATCCGCCGAGTCGATCCGGAGAGCGACGGCGCGCTGGCCCTGGCAATGGATCCCGGACCTGCGGCAAAGAAGGGCACGTTCGTCGGCCCCCATATTTTTATCAATGTCGACCCCGCATCGGCGCTCGCTCAACACGAGATCTTTGGTCCGGTGCTGTCCGTGATCCGAGCCCGAAATATCGATCAGGCGTTCACGATTGCCAACGCGACACGATTTGCGCTGACAGGCGGAGTCTACAGCCGCAGCCCCGTGACTCTGAAACGTGCACGAACCGAGTTTGACGTGGGCAATCTGTATCTGAATCGCGATATTACCGGCGCCATGGTCCATCGGCAGCCGTTCGGAGGATTTCGCATGTCCGGAATCGGCAGCAAGGCCGGAGGCCCTGATTACCTGCTGCAGTTTGTGATCCCTGTCAATATTACGGAAAATACCATGCGGCGAGGATTTGCGCCCGCACCCGTCGAGTAAGGCCACCGTCAGGCAACTCCTTCAGAAGCGGCTGAGAGCAAGTCCTGACTGAACCAGCACCGACATGTCAGTCGACGGCCTGATTTCTTCGGACTGCACGGAAGACCGGAGCCTCGGCCAGCGTGAATACGATCATCTCCTCGCCCGTGACAGTGCTGATGTCGTGATGCAGGCTGCGAGGTGTGACCGAGGTAACTCCCTGGATCAGTGCTTCGAGGGCGGGCCGTGCCGTCTCAATCAGCTGCACCCGAACCTGCTTCAGCAGATCCCGGCCCTTATCCGGCTCACGAGTCTGCACAAGATGCTGCTCGGCCGCCGTCAGCACTCCAACCAGACGGACGATCAGCAGGTCTCCGATCAGGTGAGCCTGAATCTTTTTGGGCCCGCGCCCAATAGTGTTCGGCACGCCGCTTGCATGGCTTTGA
>SYLK01000573.1 GCA_005809115.1 Planctomyces sp.
CCCCGCCATAATCCTCGCGAATCGCCCACGTCGCACCGGAAGTCGCTTTACCATTCAAGCCGACTGAACTCCTGCGACGATCATCGCTCTGCAGCCACTCGACCCATTCCTGCCCCACCGTCGTCCCCACATTCGGCCTGATCATCAAAGGAAGACTGCGAATGAGAATTTGAACATATGTTCATTAGTCTGCTGTTTCGTGTCGAGTTTCCGATCACACCGCCTCCGGCGGAGACGTTCACCGAAATCCAGCTGCCATCTGGCCGGAAGAAGATCGTTTCCCGCCACCAGCGTTCAGGCAGCGCAAGAAAGAAACCAGAATGTCGGGCTCTGTGAAGTCAGAACAACTGCGTCTGGGGTTTCTGGAAACACTCGAGATCGAGGGACGAGGGTATGTGGGCGGTTTGCTGATCACAAACAACTTCGGTCGGCCCCTCGAATTCCAATGTACCACGCCCGTCAAACCAAATCGACCTCAGGAGATACTGTACGGCGGATCACTCCTTCCCTGGCTGCTGGGGGAGCTGATCGGCGGAACGCTGCTCGAACGTGTCAGCATCAAGCCCGATCTGGTGGTGACGAGCGACCCCGATATTCTGGAGCTGCGCAACCATACGCAGATCCCCGTGGTTTGTGCGCTGGCCGAGCAGGAACCTGACGGGATCCCGGTCACACCCGGCAGCACGATGCGTTTTGGGGGGCAGCGGCTGCGGTTTCACGATGCGCATCCGGTTGATGCTGATCGGCTCGCCGGGCAGCGGCATCTGATTCCGGACCAGGCGGACCTGACGGAGCCGCTGGAACGCGTCCGTGAAGCACTGGCCGAAACCGTCAGGACGGTGTTTGCACGATGACTTCTCAACCCGTACGGCAACATATTCTCAGTCATGCTGCGGCTGATCAGGCGGCGACTCAGCCGGTGGCAGAGGCCGTTTCCGGTCAGCCGGGTGATTCACCCACAGTGGTTCCGCTGCGGGTCGATCTGGCTCAGACGGGTTTCAATCCGGCGCTGCTGCGTTTGCCGGCGATCGAATCGGCAGCTGTTACGCTGTCATTGGTGGTCGATCTGGTGCCAGGCTGGAAGCCACGAAAAAACCCACTCAAGTGCATCGGTCTCACACTGCCGGAAGGCATGAATTTCGCGCCAGCTCGTCCGGCAGCGACGCCGGCAGCAGCCGAAGCATGTGGTCTGCTGCGAAAACCGGATGCCGGAGTTGATCACGCCGCGGCGGGTGCATGTGACTGCGGCGACCGAGACTCCTCAGGGACCGTTGCTGCGGTGCCGAAGAAAAAGACGCGGATCCGACCGCCGGCCGATGCCCTGTCACTGCAGGACCGGTTGTTCTACCTGCTGCAGCCGCCCCTGGAATCCTGGCTGGCTGGTCAGGAACTGATCATGCCGTTTGAACCGTTTGCTTACCAGTATGAAGGGATCGCCTGGCTGTTTGCCCGCCACTCAGCTCTGCTGGCAGATGAGATGGGTCTGGGCAAGACGATGCAGACGATCACCGGTATCCGGCTGCTGCTGCGGAGCGGGCAGATTCGCCGAGTTCTGCTGATCTGTCCGAAACCATTGATTCCCAACTGGCAGCGGGAATTCCGAACGTGGGCCGAGGAGCTGCCCGTCGTCACGATCGAGGGGACAGGCGCGCGGCGAAAAATGCTGTGGACCCTGCCGGGCGCGTGCATTCTGATCGCCAACTATGAAGCCATGACCCGCGATCTGAATGAAATCCCGCCGGAAGAGCAGCCGAAGTTTGATCTGCTGGTACTCGATGAAGCCCAGCGGATCAAGAACCGGGATTCCCGCACCGCCGAAACGGCTCGTGCGGTGAATCGTCGCCGCAGCTGGGCACTGACCGGAACCCCGATTGAGAATCGTCCGGAAGAGCTGGCGGCGCTGTTCGAGTTCATGGAAGTGATTCCCGCTCGGTCGTCTCCGGACCTGCGGCAGCTGTCCCGACTGGCCCGAGAGCATATCCTTCGCCGCACGAAGGATCTGGTCATGAAGGACATGCCACCGAGAATCGACCGCGACGCAGAACTGGAACTGACTGACGCCCAGCAGGCCGCCTACACGACGGCCGAGAAGGAGGGCATCGTTCAGCTCAACGATCTGGGGGAATCCATTTCGGTGCAGCATGTGTTCGAACTGGTACTCCGCCTCAAACAGATCACCAACTATGATCCCCTGACCGGTGAAAGTGCGAAACTGGAACGTCTGGTGGCCGACATGGAAGAAGTTGCCGCCAGCGGCGGCAAGGCCATCCTGTTCAGTCAGTGGACGAAGACCCTGGACTGGCTGAACGTACGACTGCAGCAGTTTAACCCGCTCATCTATCACGGAGGTGTTCCCACGCCGAAACGTGAACCGATTCTGGCCAAGTTCAAGAACGACCCGGACGCGCACCTGATCCTGATGAGTTACGGCACTGGCGCGGTGGGATTGAATCTGCAGTTTGCGGGCTACGTATTTCTCTACGATCGCTGGTGGAACCCGGCGATCGAGGATCAGGCGATCAACCGGGCACATCGCATCGGCGTGAAAAACCCGGTGATCGTGACCCGCTTCATTTCGAAGAATACGATCGAAGAACGGATTGACCGGGTGCTGCGGGAGAAGCGCGAGCTGTTCGCCGCAGTGCTGGGAGATGGTGATAACAGCAATGTCTCACTCAGCCTGAACGCGTCCGAGATCTTCGGCCTGTTTGATCTGAAGGCACGCCATAAGGATGGCTCCCGATCGATCGGCCCGGCGCATCCTGAAGCGGCCTGATCGAATCTCGCGGCGCTGGTTCTTTCTGCAGATCCGTCCGTGCTGAAGCAGCATCCCGGCAAAGAATGTCGCGGCATGAAACGACGCAGTTGCGGCTGGAATGACGCCTGCTGATGCAGGTCCGTGGCATCAGAGGCAATGAGTGTGGCCTGGCCGTGAACGCCGGAGCTGACCACGAACAGTGATGCCCACCCCGCTCTGGTCCGCGATAATCGCCAGAATGCCCATCGGAACGACGTATACTGAAATCATCCAATGAATGCCCCCTCGCAGTCAGATGAACGCCGGATTCCGTCGCACGCAGCGTCGTCAGATTCTCTGACAGTCAGTCCCGGAACATGGTTCTGGTCGAAGGAGGTCCTGGCGCTCGGACTTGTCAGCTTTCTGACGGATCTCAGCTCCGAAGCGATCTTTGCGGTTCTTCCGATCTATTTCATTCAGGTGGCCGGCGGTTCGGCAGTGCTGCTGGGGGTTATGGAAGGCTTCGCTGATTTCGCGGCATCATCTCTGGATCTGGTGTCCGGCATTGTCGCTGACCGAACGGGTCAGCGAAAACGGATTGCGATGGCTGGGTATGGGTTATCAACCTTTTCAAAATCCCTGCTGCTCGTTGTGGCCGCCGCCCCCGGTCTGGTGGCCTTTCGTGTCATCGAAAGGCTTGGAAAATCGATCCGAGGGGCTCCGCGTGACGCCTTGTTGACAACTATCTCTCCGCGGGGCTCTCGTGGTTTGTCTCTTGGTGTCCATAAGGCGATGGACAAGTCCGGGGCCGTGCTTGGGCCATTTCTCGCGTACCTCGTACTGAACCAGTTCGGTGCGACGGCAGCCACCTTTTCGTGGCTGTTTATTGCCGCGCTCATTCCGGCCATGGTTGCTGTCGGGGTTCTCGGCACCTGCGTGCGGGAACGTACGATTGCGCGTCGCCCTTCCTCCGGGATTCGAGCGACATTCAGTCGATTCGACAGACGCTACTGGTGGTACATGGGCTCAGCGGCAGTCTTCTCGCTGGGTTACTTCAGTTTTGCGTTCCTGATGCTGAAAGCACAGCGTATCGGCTTTGACGCCTCTCAGCAGGCCCTGCTGTATGGGTTCTTCAATCTTGTGTTTGCTGTCGTTTCGATACCTGTGGGCTGGATCGGCGATCGAGCGGGACGTCGTATCATCGTCGTGGCATCATATCTCATTTATGCAGGCATGTTGTCCGGATTCCTGCTGTTTCAGTCGACCGCGGCGGTAATTGCAATGTTTGCTCTGTACGGTGTCTTCTATGCGATGGATGAAGGCCAGTCGAAGGCGTACCTTGCTGACCTTTCCAGTGAAGAGGATCGCGCCACGGCGATCGGAATGTACGGGTTCGTGACGGGGCTCATGTATCTGCCGGCATCTCTGATTGCCGGGCTGCTCTGGAGTCATGGACCCGGGTGGACATTTGCGTTTGCGATCTTTACATCGCTCACTGCGACTGTCGTGTTCTTAATGACGCCACATCAAGCTCTGACAGGTGATAAACATGTCGATTCAGGATTTGACGTCGTGTAACCCGAGGAGTCCGCGACAGATGCCTTCCGTGTCCCGGAGATGCTCTGGTTCACCACGAACTGGCAGCGGCGACTGGTCAGTGCCCTGCCCGTCTCACCCGGAGTCCGAATGACTGGGAACTCGGGGTGGTGCAGACGCGGGGGGTCGGCAGTCGGAGCCCGACTCGTGGAATCTTTGGCGTTTCACGTTATGCTGTTCCCTTCCCACACCGCTTTCCGTTTCCCGCGGTGCCGACGCGTTCCCCTCGTCCGCCGGGAATCGAGGACCTGAAGAGGAACGTCCCACGACTCGATGAAGGCTGTGCACATGAATTATTCCCTGATGCAGGAGATCACTCGCACGGAGGCACGCCAGAATGCGGCAGAGACGCTGCTGGTCTGGCCCGTCGGTGCGCTCGAGCAGCACGGCCCCCATCTGCCGGTCGGCACCGACTACCTGACCGTGGAGGCGCTGACGAGGCGAGCTGCCGCGCGGGCGTCTGAAACGATTTCCGTCTGCGTGGCGCCGACACTGCCGTTTGGGTCGTCCCATCACCACCTGCCGTTCGGCGGAACCATGTCACTC
>SYLK01000574.1 GCA_005809115.1 Planctomyces sp.
CAGATTCCGATGCTGTCGATCGACAACGTGTTTTTCATGACCGCCGATGAAATTCCGCCGGACCGCCGCGGCGAAGCATCGGTCAGTGACTGGGATGCCGGTCTGCGGAAAGCCCTCAACCGCGAACGGCTGGAATATACTGTGGAATACAAGATCGACGGCGTGGCGATCTCAGTCACCTGGGAAAACGGTCGGCTGGTCAGGGCGGCCACGCGAGGAAATGGAATGGTGGGTGACGACGTCACATCCAATGCGCGGGTCATTGCGGGCATTCCTCTGCGACTGGTCGGTGACGCGCAACACACGGTGCCGACATCGATCGAGGTGCGCGGGGAAGTCCTGATCTGGAACGAGGATTTCGCGGCATTTCAGGCGGCACAGGTGAAAGCCGGCGACGAGCCCTTCAAGAATCCCCGCAATGCCGCAGCAGGGGCTCTGAAGCTGCTCGATCCCGGACAGGCCCACGACCGAAAACTGCGATTTCTGGCTCACGGTGTCGGAGCAGTCGCGGGGATTTCCTGGACCAGTTATCTGTCGTTTCTGGAAGAGATTCGCTGTCTGGGAGTCCCGGTGACGCCGGACGTGGATGTGGCCCGGGGACTTGAGGAACTGGTCCATGTCTGTAATCGGATGGCGGCGCGGCTGCCGGAGCTGCCCTTTGAAGTCGATGGACTTGTGATCAAACTGAATTCCCTGGCAGATCGCGATCATCTGGGCGTCACATCGCGCAGCCCGCGGTGGGTGCGCGCCTACAAGTGGGAGCGTTACGAGGCGGAAACGCGGGTGCGCGCCATCATGGTTCAGGTCGGGCGTACCGGTGCATTGACTCCCGTGGCCGAACTGGAACCGGTGGAAATTGCCGGCACCACGGTATCACGCGCCAGTCTGCACAACCGGGACGAGCTGATCCGACTGGATGTGCACATCGGCGACCAGGTCGTCGTGGAAAAGGCGGGCAAAATCATTCCCCATATTCTGCGCGTCAATGCCGCGGCGCGAACGGGGACCGAGCAGGTGTTTGTGTTTCCCGAGACCTGTCCCGAGTGTGGCACCGCGGTCGTGCAGGACGAGGGTGGTGTCTGTGTCCGCTGTCCGAATCCAGGCTGCCCGGCACAACTGCGTGAGACGCTGATCTTCTTTGCGTCGCGACCGGCCATGAATATCGATGGCCTGGGGGAGAAACTGGTCGAAACGCTGATCGCGGCAGGGCTGGTCGACGGCATTCCGTCACTCTACAGACTGGCTGACCAGCGTGAATCGCTGCTGAAGGCGGAGCGGCTCGGACAGAAGTCCATGGAAAAACTGCTGGCCGGCATTGAGGCTTCGCGGCAACAGCCGCTGTGGAGGCTGCTGACCGGGCTGAACATCCGCCATGTCGGACAGTCGAACGCACGCACTCTGGAACGCGCGTTCGGGACAATCGACGAGATCGCGGCACAGAGCGAGGAACAGCTCAGTGCCGTGGATGACATCGGACCGGTCATCGCGGCTTCGATTCGGCGATTCTTCAGCTCAGAATATGGCCGACGAATCGTGGAAGAACTGCGGGACCTGGGATTGAATCTGGGGCAGCCCGGCCGGCCGGCCGGCGCGCCCGGCGAAGCCAGACTCTCCGGAAAAACTGTGGTTGTGACCGGAACGATGGTCCGGCTGAATCGCGAGCAGATGGAACAGATGATTCGGGATCACGGTGGCAAGGCGGCCGGCAGCGTTTCGAAAAAGACGGATTTTCTGGTCGCCGGTGAAGCCGCCGGCAGCAAGCTGACGCGGGCTGAGGAACTGGGCGTAAGGGTCCTGAGCGAAGACGAATTTCTGGCCATGCTTGAGAGTTGACCTCGGATCGGCTGAAATCCGTGGTGCAACCACCGGCAATCCTGGAAAATTCCGGGACTGACTGCGGTCAGTGTTCGTGACACCCTGCGCAGGATGGTTCGCGACGCACCAGTTGCGGACGTTGTCGGAACCTTTTTCCCGGACCGAGAAGAGGCACCGTGTTGAGGGCAACGCTGCTGGTCATCAGCGGTTCAAACCGCGGCATCCGATATGACATCGATTCGTCTGAAGACGTTGTCATCGGTCGCAGTGTAGGCAGTCGCATCCGTCTGGATGACGTCGAAGTCTCGCGTCGCCATGCGCGCATCCGATTCAGCGGTGACAGTTTTGTTCTCTCGGATCTCGGCAGCGCAAATGGCCTGTACCTGAACGGGCGTGCGGTTGCGGAAAGCCGTCTGCGGAGCGGTGACAGCCTGCGGCTTGGCTCCACGGTACTGAATTTTCAGCAGTCAGTCAGCGGTCATGAGGGAACGGTGTCTTCGCGGAACATTCAGTTTATCGAAGACTACGGTTCTTCACAGCAGGACGCGGAATCGGCGATTGTTCAGAAGGTTCATGCCGACGGTTCTTCACTGGCGACTCAGGCTCCGTCCAGTTTTGGTCCCGAACTGCTGTATCTGGTGGCCGAAGAACTGGTCACGCCGGGCTATACTCTGGAATCGCTGCTGCAGCGAATTCTGGAACTGACACTGGAGGCAGTTGCGGCGGATCGAGGCTGCGTGCTGATGCGGGATGCCATTGGCCGGGATCTGACGGTGATTGCCTTCGCTCGTCGCGCGGGGGCCGGGAATTCCGCAGACCCGCGGATGCCGATCTCTCGCTCAATCACGGATTACGTTCTGCAGCATGGTCAGGCAGTCCGCACATCTGACGCCGGCCGGGACGTGCGTTTTGAGAACGGAAAGAGTATTGTGTTCTCCGGAATTCGAGAAGCCGTGTGTGCTCCGATGCGAGGGCGCTCGAATCTGCTGGGCGTGTTTTATCTGGACACCACGACGGCCGGACTGCCGGGAAGCGGCCAGACGAGTGCGCGACTGACGGACGAACATCTGCGGACCGTTCTGGCAGTGGCGCGTCAGTCGGCGCTGGCGATTGAATCGCGCCAGTTTCAGGAAGCCCTCGTGCGGGCCGAACGATTTGCCGCCATGGGGCAGACGATTGCGGTGCTCAGCCACCATATCAAGAACATCCTGCAGGGGGTGCGCGGCGGCAGCTATCTCATTCGGACCGGACTGGACCAGGGCAGCGAGGATCTGATCCGTCAGGGATGGGGCATCGTGGAACGCAATCAGGCCCGGATTTATGACCTCGTAATGGATATGCTGTCGTACAGCAAGGACCGAGTGCCCTGTCTTGCGAGAGCCGATCTGAATCAGGTGGTCGCGGAGGTGTCAGAGCTGGCGGCGGCACGTGCCCGGGAATCCGGGGTGGCGTTCGAATTTCGCCCCGGCACCGATCTGCCTTCCGCCTGCTTTGACCGTGAGGGAATTCATCGGGCCGTCCTGAACATCGTCGGCAACGCGATCGAGGCCGTCGAGGGGGTGGCAGCGGGTACCGTGATTGTCCGCACCGGATACGATCTGAAGGCTGACTGCATGCTGGTGGCCGTGACTGACAACGGGCCCGGAATCCCGGATGAACTTCGCAGAACCGTGTTCAACGTCTTCGAATCGTCCAAAGGTTCGCGCGGCACCGGAATCGGCCTGCCGGTCAGCCGAAAAATCGTCCGCGAGCATGGCGGACGGATCCGGATTGAGGGAGGACCGGGAGAAGGGACCCGGTTCGTGCTGAGCTGGCCTCGGGGATCGCCGAACGCGACGGAAGCCGAGCTGGACAGACCGACCATGGCTCCCGGGGGCGGGGGCAGCTCCGTCATCCGCCAGACTCAGGGCTGATTCGCCGGTCAGGCGTGAAACATTCGCAGCGATCGGTCCACTCGCAGCGATCGGTCCACTCGCAGCGATCGGTCCACTCGCAGAACGGATTTTTCATGACGCAGCGTGCGGCGACGTCAGACTTCGGCAGGGAAATCATCCGGATTCGAGCCGCCCGGACTCACAATCTGCGCGGAATTGACGTCGATCTGCCCACGGGACGGCTGACTGTCATCACCGGAGTCAGCGGGTCCGGCAAGAGTTCCCTGGCGTTCGACACGCTGTTCGCGGAGGGTCGGAGGCGGTACCTGGAGAGCATCACGATCCAGTCGCGCTCGCTTCTGCAGCAGTGGCCCCGACCGGATGTTGCTGAAATTTCCGGCCTTCCGCCCACCATCTGTCTGAACCAGCGTGTGACCACGGCACCCGTCCGCAGCACGCTGGCATCAATGACGGAGATCCATGCCTGCCTGCGCCTGCTTTTTGCACGGGCCGGCACGGCCCGCTGCACCGGCTGTGGACAGCTGGTGTCCAGCCAGTCGCTGGAGCAGATCGTTCAACGCACACTGGCTCTGCCGGAGCGCTCGCGCGTGATGATCCTGACGCCCGTCGTGCGCTGCCGCCGCGGATCTCACCGGGATGCCCTGGAACGCATCGCACGTCTCGGATTTGTCAGGGTGCGCATCGACGGAGTCCTGCTGGACCTGGCGGATGTCAAACCCCTCACTGCTTCCCGCGAACATTCGATTGAAGCCGTGGTCGACCGCATCGTCCTCAGAGCCGGAATCGAACAGCGACTGAGGGAATCGCTCGAACTGGCCTGTCGTGAGAGTGGTGGAACCTGCCTCGTGTGTCACCAGGTCGACGAGCAATGGAACGAGCGACTCTTCAGCACCAGATACTGCTGTCCGCAGTGCGATCTGAATTTCCCCACGCTCGATCCGGCAATGTTCAGCTTCAATTCTCCGCGCGGTGCCTGTCCAACCTGCCGCGGTCTGGGTTTCTCGGATTCCGTCGAAGATGTCGCCCTGCTCTCCCGGATCAGTCCTGCAGCATGTCCCGCCTGCAGTGGCACCCGTCTGCAGCCGTTCGCTCGTGGTGTCACGTACCACGGTGTCTCGCTCCCGGGATTCACGCAGCTGTCCGTCGCGGAGGCCGCACAGCTGACGGACTCGTGGCTCGCCCGCCTCCCCGATGCCGGTGGCACGGCCGATGGTCCCGCATCCCGCGACAGCGACCTCGTGGCGCTGCGCACCCTGCCCGAAATTCGACGCCGACTGGCATGTCTGGAACAGGTCGGCGTGGGCTACCTGACGCTCGATCGACCTGCGAGGACGCTGTCCGGCGGTGAGTTTCAGCGCGCGCGACTGGCGGCCTGTCTCGGCAGTGGACTGCACGGCGCCTGTTTCGTGCTGGATGAACCGACCGTGGGGCTCCATCCCCGTGATACGAACCGGCTGCTGCAGACCCTGCTGGAAATCCGCGATGAGGGTGCCACCGTGGTTGTGGTGGAGCATGACGAAACAATCATGCGTCACGCCGACTGGATCGTGGATCTGGGGCCCGGTGCCGGCGCCGACGGCGGTCAGCTCCTGTTTGCCGGAACACCGGAAGATGCCGCAAGGCTGGCAGATTCACCCACCGGACGATATCTCCGGGGCGAATCCCTGCTGCCGGTTTCCCGGCGCTCGGCCGATCATCCGTTCGGAATTCCCCTGACAGCGGGCGACATGCCGGTGCTGGGGATCCGCGGAGCATGCCTCAATAATCTGCAGGGAATCAGCCTCACAATCCCGCTGCAGCGGCTGGTGTGCGTGTCGGGTGTCAGCGGTTCCGGCAAGAGTTCACTCATCATCGACACCCTGCTGCCGCTCGCCAGGGCGGCTTGCCAGAGCCGACCTTCACCGAAAATTGTCCCGGCCGACGTGCAGTGCGAAGGAATCGATGGAATCGAACAGATCCGCCGAGTGGTGGCGTTTGAGGACCGGCCCGGACCGGGACAGAGTCGGTCGTGTCTGGCCACAATGACGGGATTATGGAACGAGATTCGTCAGGTCTTCGTCCGCACCCGAGACGCCCGCCTCCGCGGCTACCGATCACAGCGATTCAGTCTCAATTCCGGTGACGGGCGATGTGCCATGTGCCGCGGCAGCGGAACCCGCAGTCTGAAGCTGGGTTTTCTGCCGGAAGCCACTGTGCCTTGTCCGGGCTGCCGCGGAAGGCGATTCAATCAGGCGACCCTGTCGGTCCGGTTTCGCCACCGCAGTGTGGCGGACATTCTGGAGATGCGGGTCGATGAAGCGGCTGAGTTTTTCTCAGAGTTTCCACGGCTGGCCGCCCCTCTGGCGACGCTGCAGCAGGTCGGAGTGGCCTATCTCCGCCTCGGTCAGCCAGCTTCCACCCTGTCAGGCGGCGAGGCCCAGAGAATTCGGCTGGCGGCGGAGTTGACGGATCCGCAGCGCGCGCATACGCTCTATGTTCTGGACGAACCGACCAGCGGTCTGCATCCGCTGGACGTCGCCCGCCTGATTTCGCTGCTGCAGGACCTGGTTCGCGCAGGACACAGTGTGATCGTGGTCGAGCACCACCCGGACGTCATGCGCTTCGCCGACTGGCTCATCGATCTGGGACCCGACAGCGGAGCTGCCGGTGGCACCGTGGTGGCGGCAGGTCCTCCCGCCTGGATAATCGAATCTGGTCAGGGATTCACCGCCGACGCGCTGCGCCGTCTGCGGTTCTGACCTTACCACGCTGGACCGCCATCCGGTGTTTCTGACGGGGGCTGTCCGAGGCTCTGGTCGATGTGTGCCAGATGCGGTGATGTCAACGGAGGTGATCCGGGAAGGCACTGCGTGCGACGGCATCCAGGTAGTCGAGGTCAACCCACCCCTTGACGCGGGCCCGATTGCCGAATTCCCCTTCGATTTCACCGTCGCTGCGGAATCTGCGTTTCACAAAGCCGCCCTGATAGCCGTCTGCCCCCTGACCTCCGTCGCAGGTTGTCCAGGTGTCTCCCTGAGCATCGACAATGATCCCCACGTGCTGGAATTCTTCGGTGTCAATCTTCTTGAGGACGGTCAACGCAGAATTCGACCCGCCGGATCAGCGCGGCACAAGGATTTTTTTTCCGGTAGTTGCCGAATCAGCCGGTCTGGGGGAGTTCCAGTACGTGAGAGAATCGCTCCAGGACGATCGCCTTCAGCGCTCGAAACTCGGGCTGATCAAACTCGCCGGAATCGACAAGCTGCTGAGCCATGCGCCGTGCGATCGTCAGCAGATTGAGGTCACGGACCGAATTCGCCACGCGCAGCGGCAGGGCGCCACTTTGTCGCAGTCCGAGCAGATCACCGGGGCCTCGCAGCTCCGCATCCTTCTCGGCCAGCTCGAATCCATCGGAAGACCGTTCCATGGCCAGCAGCCTCTCGCTGGGCTCCGGGTTTTCGGCAGATGACAGCAGAAAGCAGTACCCCTGATAGCTTCCGCGACAGATTCGTCCCCGCAGCTGATGCAGCTGGGCCAGTCCGAAGCGCTCGGCGTCACAGATGATCATCAGCGTGGCGTTGGGGACATTGACGCCAACCTCGATGACCGTCGTCGAGACCAGTACGTGAGTTTCCCCGGCGCGGAATCGGTCCATCACCGCGTGCCGCTGTTCCCGGTCCATCCGCCCATGCAGCAGCTCGACCTGAAGCCCCGACAGTTCGCCGGCACAGAGTGTTCGGAAGACGGCTTCGACAGAGGAAACATCGTCATCGGACTGGCCCTCAATGCGGGGGCAGACGACGTAGGCCTGGCGACCATGTCCGACCTGCTGTCGGATGAAGTCCCAGGCTCGGGCCTGTTCCGCGTCCGTCCCCACTCGGGCCGTGATCACCTTCTGTCGCCCCGGGGGCATTTCCCGAATGACGGACACATCGAGATCTCCGAACCGTGTCAGGCAGAGGCTGCGCGGGATGGGTGTTGCCGTCATGACCAGCACATGGGGACTGGTTTCCGCGTCGGCAAACCCGGCACGCTGACGCACGCCGAAGCGATGCTGTTCGTCAATCACAGCCAAAGCCAGTTTCTGAAACCGCACGGCATCCTGAATCACTGCCTGGGTTCCAATGATCAGCTGGGTCTCACCACTGGCGATCCCGGCCAGGAGTTCGCGTCGGCGGGCGGCCGTCAGACCTCCCGTGAGCAGTCCGCGTCGGACGCGACTGGCCGCCAGGAGTTCATCGAAGGTTTCCCAGTGCTGCACCGCCAGGACCTCGGTGGGAGCCATCAGCACGGTCTGAAACCCGGCCGCCACAGCCGCCAGCATTCCGTACACCGCGATGGCCGTCTTGCCCGCACCGACATCGGCCTGGAGCAGTCGATGCATCGGCTGCGTCCGCTGCATGTCACTCACGACCTCCTGTACAACCGCATCCTGTCCGGAGGTGAACCGAAAATCGAACAGCCGGCGAATGCGCGCGTCGAC
>SYLK01000575.1 GCA_005809115.1 Planctomyces sp.
GACCTGGCGTTTCAGGCGCCGGATAACATGGTCGGCGGCGGCAATGTGATTCAGGCAATTCAGGGCGGGGGAACCGGAGACGTCACAAAGACTCATGTCTCGTGGAATCTGGACTCGACTCTGGCCCCGTCAAATATCGCCTCACCCCTCGCCGTGAATGATCGGCTGTTCCTCGTCAAGGCGGGTGGAATCTCGGCCGCGTTCTCACTCAAGGACGGTTCCACGATCTGGACGAAAAAACGCATCCAGAACCTGGGCAACCATTACGCATCTCCAATCACAGCCGGTGGTTATGTCTATGTGCCCGGAGAGAACGGCAACATTGTGGTTCTCCGTCTCGGGGCTGCGCCGGAGATCATCCGGAAGAATGACATCGGCGACAGCGTGATTGCCACTCCGGCAATTGCGAATAACCGTCTCTATGTTCGTACACTGCACAAACTGTATTGTTTTTCGGAGGGCGGGAAGTGATCCGAGCCATCAATTCAGCGAATTCGGCCGCGCGGCGGCAGCCGTGCACTGGCCGTCTCGGCACGCCCGCCGCCGTGCGCAGCGCCCCGATCAGCCGAGTGGCTCCGGTGGTACGCGTCGCCGTGGGAATCATCGCCGGATTCTGCCTGCAGACGTCACCGCGAGGCGAAGCGGCTGAACAGGTTGTCGTCGTTGCTGCGGCCGACGCACCTGCCCTGGAACAGCTGGCGGCCCGCGAACTGGCCGGACAGTTCCGCCGCCTGTTCGACGGATCCGACGTGGTCGTCACGGCTGTCGTTCCCCCGCAGTCGAAGTATGCGGTGCTGATCGGCAGTCCGGCGACAAATCCCGCGGTTCGCGCAGCGCTGGCGGGGCAGTGGCCGAACGTGACGGATCAGGGAATCGTTCTGAAGAGTCTGGATGCTGACGGGCGCCAGACGCTGATCGTCGGAGGCGGCAGTCCCGTGGCGACCTTATGGGCCGCTTATGAGCTGGGACACCGTCTTGGTGTTCGCTATCTGTTCCGGGGAGATATTTTCCCGCAGCACACGCAGCCGCTCCGGCTCACAGGTCAGGACGTGGTGATGGAGCCGGAACTGCGAACTCGCACGTGGCGCACGATCAATGATTTTGCCAGTGGCCCGGAATCCTGGGGACTGGCCGACCATACGAAGCTGCTGCGTCAGCTGGCAAAGATGAAGTTCAATCAGGTGATGCTCAGCGTTTATCCATGGCACCCGTATGTGAGTTACGAATTTGGCGGCGTCAGGAAGGAAACGGCTGTCCTGTGGTGGGGAAATCAGTTTCGGGTCGACGGCGATACGGTCGGCAAGAAGGTGTTCCGCGGGGCACAGCTGTTTCAGAATCCCGACTTTGCCGGAGCCGTGACGCCGACCGAGATGGCAGCGGCCGGAACTCGACAGATGCGCGGGCTGATCGATGCTGCGCACGAGCTGGGTATGTCTGTGGGTGTCAGCATTTCGCCGCTGGAATTTCCCCGGGAATTTCAGCCCGTACTGCCTGGATCCAAAACCGGCACGGGGCTTGGCCAGCTGACCATCGTGCCAGGTCCGGAACAGCGGCCCGATGATCCCCGGCTGCGAAAGCTTGTCGCCACCATGATTTCCGCGTGGAAGGAGACTTACCCGGCTCTGGACCGTCTGTATCTGACACTCCCGGAGTTTCCCGAATGGGATCAGCACGCCGAGGATGCGTTCCGCATGCTGCAGGCGGAAGGTGCCCTGGCTGATGCCACACTGGACCAGCTTGTGGCGGCAGCCGCTGGTCGGAAACTGGTGGCCGGGGGGGCGCGAGGTGAGCAGGCGGTGAGGGGCAATCTTGTGGCCCTGGCGTTTTTCCGATCCCTGTTTGCGGACCAGCAGCTGCTGAGCAGACCGGATGGCCGCAGCCTGGATCTGGTCATCACCAGTGTTGACCCGGGACTGTTTCCCATGCTGGATCAGGTGGTGCCACCGGGCGCAGGCACGCTGAACTTCATTGATTATACGGCACGCCGCTCGGTAGAGCACCGCGAGCTGTTGTCCCAGGTGCCTGCCAGCAGAGTCCGCAGTCAGCTGATTCTGACTCTGGCCGATGACAATGTGGGAATCCTGCCGCAGTCCTCGCTGCAGAGCCTGGGGACTTTGCTGGATGATCTGAAACAGAATCGCTGGGACGGCTTCTCCACGCGGTACTGGGAACTGACCGAACACGATACGGCCGTCTATTTTCTGTCCCGGGCGGCATGGCAGTCTCCGCTCACAGCCCGCGGCGCGCTGACGGAACTCTGGACAACGGCCACCGGAAACGCGTCGGCGGCGGACCGTCTCTGGCTGGCGTGGGAAGCCCTGGAGAATGCCACGAACCTGATCGATCAGAACGACCTTGGGTTCGCCTTCCCTGTCCCCGGGATGCTGATGAAACACTACACCTCCGATCCGCTGCCGGAATGGTGGCAGCCCGTGACGGACGCCTATACGCAGTACATGACGGAACTGTACCGCGCCAACAGTGCCATCGAAGGTGATGCGAAACCTGTGCTGTTCTATTACGCTAAGCGGAGCGAATACGTCCTGTTCTACCTGGATGCCGTCAAAGCCGTGCGACTGTCGGCGATTGCCTCGAAAGCCGGTGACAAGGAGCAGGCGCTGCAGCAGCTGGAACTGGCCGTCGAGAACATCTACAACGGAATCACCGCCCTGGCTGATGTGGCCGTCGATCAGAGTGATCGCGGGCTGGTGGCGGTACTGAACGAATACGCCTACCGGCCACTCCTTCAGGAATTGGAACGTCTTTCGAATGCGGAATGAGTGCTCCGCCGTGGATCTGGTTCAGAAGCGCCGCAGGCGTTCTGCTGGCTGCGGTCTGTCTGCTGCTCGCCGCAGTGGGGGTGGTGCTGCCGGGATTGCCGACAACACCTTTCGTGCTGCTCGCCAGCTGGCTGCTGCTGCGGAGCGCACCCCGGATGGCCGCAGTCCTGGCAGGTTCGCGCCTGTTTGGACCAGTGCTGCGTGACTGGAACGAGCACCGTGCGATTACCCTGCGGGTCCGCCGCTGGGCAGTGGGCACTGTAATCGCGTCTGTGGCCGGGATGATGCTGCTGAGTCCGGTCAGCTGGTCAATGCAGTTGTTCGTCGTCGCCATGGCATCCGTCGGAATCAGGATCATCCTGCGGATCCCCATTCGGTAGGGCGCAGACTGTCGTGGACTTGCCTGTGCACGTCGAAGACATAGAATCCGCCAGTTCGTGTGCAACCTGATGGTCCCGGAAAACGTACTGTGCTGGACGCTTACAACGATCGCTGGGCTTTGGTCACGGGGGCGTCGTCCGGTATTGGCGCTGAGTTCGCTGCTCAGCTCGCCGGTCGCGGAATGCACCTGATCCTTGCGGCCCGCCGTTTTGATCGCATGAGCAGCCTGGCACAACAGCTGAACACCCGGCATGGAACAAATTGCCACATTGTCACAATCGATCTGGCCCAGCCCGATGCGGCACAGCGGCTGATGCAGGAAGTGGACAAACTCGGTGTCCAGGTGGAAATGCTGGTCAACAACGCCGGCATCGGGATCATCGGTGATATCGAGGCCACGGATCCCGATCAGATCCGGAGAATGCTGGGTCTCAATATTCTCACATCCGTCGACCTGACATACCGCGTGCTGCCACAGATGCTGGAAAGGCGACACGGTGCAGTCATCAACGTTTCGTCCCAGGCGGCGTTTCAGCCGGTCGCCTTCATGGCCGCTTATGCCGCCAGCAAGTCATTTCTGCTGCACTTCAGCGAAGCTCTGTGGGCCGAAGCGCGGGGACGAGGTGTCACGATCCTGGCACTCTGCCCGGGCGTCACGACAACCGAATTCTTTGACACGGCTGGCGTGCCCGGGTGGCTCGAGAAACACTCGGCCACCTCCCCCGCCAGGGTTGTCAAATCGGCCCTTCGCGCGCTGGACAAACGCCGTCAGGTCATCGTACCCGGC
>SYLK01000576.1 GCA_005809115.1 Planctomyces sp.
GCTGTGTTGGACCTGGATCTGGATGGCTGGCCGGACCTCTGTTTCAGTCAGGGTTCCCGCTGGCCGAACGACGACGAGCAGCGGGAGTACCTGGACCAGCTGTATCGAAATCGGGGAGGAGAAAATTTCCTGAATGTGACAACGGCAGCGAATCTGCGTGAATCGAGTTTCAGTCAGGGGATTGCCGCCGGTGACGTGAATCAGGACGGGGCACCGGACCTGTACGTGGCGAATATCGGGAGAAACCGGTTGTATCTGAATAATGGTGACGGGACTTTTTCCGAATCGCCCTGGTCCTCGGCACAACAGAGCGGGCGGTGGACGGTCAGTTGTCTGATCGCCGACCTGAATTCGGACGGCCTGCCTGAGCTGTTTGACGTGAACTATCTGGAAGGTGCCGATGTGTTTACGAGGATCTGTCATTCACCGGACGGTCTGCAGGGCACCTGTTCCCCGGCTGGATTTGCCGGCAGTGGGGATCAGTTATGGCGGAGTACCGGGGACGGACGATTTGAGGACTGTGCGCCTGCTGCGGGAATTGAAGTGGCGGATGGGCGGGGGCTGGGTGTGGTGGCCGCGGATTTTCGTGGCATCGGCCAGCTCGATCTTTTCGTGGCGAATGATCTGGCACCGAATTTCTTTTTCGTCAACGAAACGTCGGGGAAGCCCGGAGGGCCGATTTTCCGTGAGATGGCCATTCCGATGGGACTGGCGTTTGACGAACAGGGGTCAGCCCAGGCCTGTATGGGGATTGCGGCGGGCGACGTGGACGGGGATCAGCGTCTGGATCTGTTTGTGACGAATTTCTACGACGAATCGAACACTTTGTATCAGACATCCGACGGTCTGGTGTATCGGGACATCACGCGGACGGCGGGGCTGCGTGAGCCGAGTCTGAAGCTGCTGGGGTTTGGCACGCAGTTCCTGGATGCGGAACTCGACGGGGATCAGGACCTGATTCTGACGAACGGGCATGTTGAGGACGTAAATTCAGAGGAAGTCAGCAGCCGGATGCCGCCACAGTTTCTGCTGAACGACGGGCAGGGACGATTTGCGGAGGTATCGGCCGCGAGTCTGGGGCCATTTTTTCAGGGGCGGTATCTTGGTCGCGGCCTGTCGCGTGGTGACCTGAATCGCGATGGTCTGGATGACGTCGTGATATCCCATCTCGATGCGCCGGTGGCCGTGTTGATGAATACGACGCCGGATCCAGGACATTATCTGAGCCTGCGTCTGGTTGGAACTGCGTCAGAGCGGGACGCCTTTGGCACATCGGTGACGTGTACGGTCGGGGATCGGACGCAGATGCGACAACTGGTGGCCGGCGACGGATTTGAGGCCAGCAATGAACGGCTGATCCGTTTCGGCCTTGGGGCGGCCGCAACCGTCGACCAGCTCAGGATTCGCTGGCCATCGGGCGCAATTCAGGAATTCGGTCCGGTGGGTGCCGATCAGCAGGTGTTGTTGATCGAGGGGCGATCGGTGCTGCTGCCTCAGCTCCCCTGAGTGGCGGCGACCGGTTTCTGGGCACTGCGGTTCCGAGTGGGAACACCGTCGTCCGCGCCCTGGCGAATCAGATCGGCCAGTTCTTCGGTCGACAACCGTCCGGCGGCTTCTGAACCGGCGAGGATGCTGTCGACCAGATCCCGTTTTTGTTCGTGCAGGCTGAGGATTTGTTCCTCAATGGTACCACGGGCGATAATGCGGCAGACGATCACGCGTTTTGTCTGCCCGATGCGGTGGACACGGTCCGTAGCCTGGTCCTCCACGGCTGGATTCCACCACGGATCCATATGAATCACGTAGTCTGCAGCGGTGAGGTTGAGACCGGTACCGCCGGCCTTGAGTGAAATCAGGAATGCGTCGCCTTCGCCGGCCTGAAAGGCCTTTACCCGCTGGTTGCGTGCGGCGGGGGTTGTCTGGCCGTCAAGATACTGACAGGTGATGTTGTTCTGGTCGCAGGCAGCGCGAATCAGTGCCAGATGTGAGGTGAACTGGCTGAATACGAGAGTCCGATGACCTCGTTCACGCAACTGCAGCAGGTGTTCGACGAGGACATCCAGTTTGGCGGAGGAGCCGGTCCAGGATTTGTCAACGAGACCGATGTGGCAGGAGAGCTGCCTCAGGCGCGTCAGCAGCTGCAGAATGCGAAATCGGTGATCCGAGGAAAGCTCAGTGGCACCTGCATCAAGAGAATTGAGTTCGCCGATGGCTGCCCTTCGCATTTCATCGTAGCGTCGGCGTTCTTCGGGCGACAAGTCGACGAGCAGATTCTGTTCTGTACGATCGGGCAACTCGCTGAGCACATCCTTCTTGGAGCGGCGGAGAATAAAGGGCGAGATCACGCGCACGAGTGCTTCCCGCCGTTCGGAGTCGTGGTCTTTCTCGATGGGTGAGGCGAAGCGACGGCGAAACTGTTCCCATGAGCCGAGAACTCCGGGTGAGATGGTATGGAACAGGCTCCAGAGTTCACCGAGATGATTTTCCATGGGAGTACCGGTCAGGGCGACTTTCCAGCCGGCTCGCAGCTGACGGATCTGCTGCGCGGTTTTGCTGTTGCTGTTCTTGATGTTCTGCGCTTCATCCAGCACCAGGGTGCCCCACTTCATCTTTTTCAGCCGTTCCGCTTCGCGGAGAGCCAGTCCGTAGCTGCAGATGATAACCTGGCCTTCGGTGGCCTTTTCCAGCAGTTCAGCGCGATCCGCTTCGCGCAGCAGGATCGGGGTGAGAGCCGGTGCGAATCGCTCGCATTCGCTCTGCCAGTTGTATCCCAGGGACGTGGGGGCGATGACCAGTGCCGGACCGGATTCGATTCGTTCGAGCAGCACGGCGAGTGTCTGGACGGTTTTTCCCAGACCCATGTCATCGGCCAGAATGCCACCCACACCCCAGGCGGACAGCCGGCAGAGCCAGCGAAAACCTTCGATCTGGTAGCCGCGGAGAGTACACATCAGGGAGGCTGGCGGATCCGGGCAGAGCGACTGCGCCGACTGCACACGCTGCAGACACTCTTTCCACTCGCGGTCCGTCTGCACCTGAATCTGTGCGTCCTCCAGGGCCGCGATCGTCAGTGCGGCGGACGCATCCAGCTGCAGTTTTCCACGGTTCTCACTGCTGACATCAGCCAGTTTCTGCAGAGTGCTCCGCAATTCCTCAGCGACGGCGGCCCATTTGCCGGGACTCACTTCCACGAGCCCCGGCATCTGTCGTCCGCGCAGACTGGCCAGCAGATGCTGCAGCGGAACTTCGGTATCGCCGATCCGGCAGCTGCCCTGAAGGCCGAACCAGTCGCGCTGTCGGGCAACATCCACGCGCACGTTGCGGACGGATACGCGTCCGATGACGTCAAACTGGCTGACGGACTGTCGATGCCACACAATGGTCAGCATTTTCTGGCCCGCCAGTTCTCCGGCCAGGCTCATCAGCTCCGGGACAGTATCGGGCGCATCCACGCGCCACATCCAGTCGCCGGTTTTGTGACAGCGATCAAGGTTCAGCCGGGACACCAGCATTCCCGCCTTTTCCAGCTCGGCTGCGGCGTCACGCACATACTGCACGGGTCGGCCACTTTCCAGAGCATGGGAACGCAGCAAACCGCTGCCCGGACGCAGCAGAATCTGATTCCGGTCGCGGACTGTCAGCGAAACGTCAAGCTGTCCGGTGCGCCGCAGCCTGAATAGCAGGACATGTTCCACCGGTTCTGGTATCTCGTCGCCCCCGACGGAATCCGGCAGTTGAATGGGCAGGACGTTCTGCAGCGTTCCAATCTGGGCCAGAAGCGTGTCCCGCTGGTCGGCGTCCACCACAACCGGGACGGTTTCCAGGTGGCGCACCAGATTGACGGCGGCCACACCGCAGGGATAGCAGATCAGGCGATTCCGCGGCTGATCCACGAGAACCAGCATGCCGGGAGTCGTGGCCAGACGCAGGGCATGGCCTTCGGCTTCGGCCGCCTTCCGGTGTTCGATCGGGCTGGCGGACAGTTGCAGGTCATCGCCCTGCTCCACCACACAGACCTCAAACGAGCGCAATTGCACCTCGCAGGGTTGTTTGTCGAGCAGCACTTCGTGGGATCCGACGAGGATCCGGAGCGCCTGGGCAATGTTCAGTTCAAATCCGGGATGCCAGGGTCTGCGGATCACCGCTGCGGCAATGTTGTGATCTGTTCCTGACCAGTCCAGTGCCGGGGAATTCATGAACTGAGCCAGTTCGATTTCCTTCCCCTTCGACCACCCGCCGGATTTCGTTTCCTGCTGCCGGAGTGGTCGGAGCAGGAGAGAAGACCGTGAGGCGGTGCCCTGCAGCGAGAAATTCCAGAGGTATCGGATCCGCGTGGGCTGTTCCTGCGTTTCGGCGTCGACGGGAGGTGTCGTGCCGGCTTCCCGAGCGACGGAGCCCAGCAGCAACATGGCTTGCCGGAGATGCCTCTGCGGGTCGGCCTGCCCCTCGATCACCGCTCGAATTTCCGATTCCCGAGTTGTCAGCTGGTGATGCAGGAACCGACCCAGCAGCAGGGTGTGAACACACAGTCCTGGTTCCCTGCACTGACATTCGGGGGAAAACTTATGGCTGCTGAAATCAACATGGAGCGTGACTCGGTATTCCTGCGCCCCGCAGCGAATGATCGCCTCCAGACGATCGTCGGGGACGAAGCGGGCGACGTCAATTTCCGGAACAATGAATGCCGCCTGCATCTGAATCTGGGTGCTGTGATGCCGCAGAAACGCCGTGCACAGATCGATCCAGTCCTTCACCTGCGGGCTGGGGGCCTTGTTGCCGGAGGGTTCACCGGGTGGTCGGCCGCCTTTTTTTGGCGCGCCGCCAGGTCGCTGATTGCTGGAACCATCGGTCATGGCCGTGTGATCTCTGTGATCCGTTTCGAATTCCGGACAGGCGGACCGGTGCCTGGTGCCGCCCGGCCGTCTATCCATAAACGGGAAGTGTATTGTGTGGCGGAGCGATGTTCCATCGCCATCCTGCTGTTCGAGCTGGCACAGAAAATATGCTTCCGTGGCAGGCGGGTGCTGCGGTATGCTGGATGGTCAGCTGAACCCGCCACAGGAGTTCTCTCACGTGCGGCCACGCAGCCTGACTGCCGGGGAGAATCTGCAGGAATGCTCACGAAAGATCTGTCGCTCGTTCGCTGCGACTTTGCGCGGCAGGTCGTGATACCGGATCGGCTGAGGACTGGAGCACACGGTCATTACCTGGCGATTGCGGAGCGGATGCTGGCGATCTACCGGGAGGGCACGGGCAGTACGCGGCGCGACCTGCATCGCCGGATCCAGGCGCTCTTCGACGGGGAAGTCGAGTGTCCTCAGAGGCGGATTGATGCCTTCTGCAAGCTGCTGGACGACGAAGCGGAGTATGCGACGGGAAGTCGTCGTCGGGCACCAGCGCTGAGGCGCCGGGTGTTTCGCCTGGCGGCCGGATATCACCCTCTGGTCACCCGAGCGGATCGATTGTTTGAACACTGTGCGAGCGACATCCGGCTGAAGATTTCGCAGGAACTTGCTCGTCCCTGGCCGGAAATCGAAGCGGAGCTGTACGCCGACATTCTGGAGTTTCATCGACTGGAGCGGTTTCCGGGGTATGTCGACGGTCGAGCGCTGCTTTCGCGCTACAATGTGGCTCAGCTGCAGGCGGCGCTGTACTCGGCCGTGTCACTCGACCTCCGCATCACGCGGGATTTCCAGCGCATTCTGCGGGGAATTCGCCTTTCGGGCCTGATGCACACCATCGAACGCACTGCGCCGGGCGTATATCAGATTCGCCTGGACGGGCCGGCATCTGTGCTGCGGGAAACTCGGCGCTATGGGATCTCGATGGCCCGGTTTCTGCCGATTCTGATCGCCTGCGAAGGCTGGCGGATGTGTGCCCAGGTGGAAACGCGGTCACGGCGAAAACTCCGACTCGAGCTGTCCGACGCCGATCGACTGCAGAGCC
Organism: Planctomyces sp.; assembly: GCA_005809115.1. GTDB lineage: Bacteria > Planctomycetota > Planctomycetia > Planctomycetales > Planctomycetaceae > F1-80-MAGs062. The sequence goes on from SYLK01000576.1 coordinate 5,947, forward strand.
ATCTGGGGCCCGAGAGCAAATTCGATTCAGGTGTTGAAGCGGCATTTGCGGAGAAGTGGGGCAGCGATCCACGTGGCGGCTGGACTCTGGAACGCGAAGGAGAGTTCCTGCACAGCGGGCAGAAGACCTTTGTGCCGGATTTCCTGTTCCGTCATGCAGACGGTCGCGTCGTATTTCTGGAGATTGTCGGGTTCTGGACACCCGAGTACATTCAGTCGCGTCAGGCAACGCACGCCATTTTTGCAGGTTTCCCGATCCTGCTGGCCATTCCGGAAAATCACCGGCACCACTTTGAATCCTGCCAGGAGCCGTCGCGTGCGATCATCTACCGGAAATCGCTGCAGGTCGCATCCGTCATGGAAGCGCTGTCACGGTTTGACGGATGATGGCCCGGGCGATGGCGTTGGCGCGGGCGGCTGGTAACCCCACCCATCACCTGACTCGCGCAGATACGGGTCCATGGCGGCAAGCTGCTGAGCATCGAACTCATAGGTATTGTTTCGATAATTCCGCTGACTGTTCACATAGGCCTCGATCCGCGGTCGGACGCGGTCCCAGTCCGGCAGGCCGAACTGGAGATAGATTCGTGCGATCGCCGCCACGCCGTCCGAGGTGATCTCCTCATGTCGCAGTTCGATCAGGTTTTCCGGGGGAATCCTGATTCGATCGAGCCGCCAGCGCTGCATGATCAGTGCGTAGCGGGCGGATACGAACTGTTCCATGCTGCTGCGGGGACAGCTGTGAAAGGCCATCTCATCCACGAATCGTTCCATCAGCCGGACGGAAGATGCATGCACCAGCCAGGGATTCCGAACGACATGAATGAACTTCGCCTCCGGAAACAGCTGCAGCAGTTCGCGGATCCGTCCGAGGTTTGCGGGATTCTTCAGCAGCAGTCGGCGTCCACCGGCCGCGAACGATACCTTCTGCAGCAGTGACATCCACGACTTTCGCCAGTGCCGCAAGTCGCTCTCCGGGACGTCCTCGAACAGCACGGTTTCACGAAACGTCTGCTCAGCGATCTGCGGGAAGAAGTAATTCAGGTAATGGGACATATGAGTCATCCCGGCCAGTGCGAAGTCTTCCGACATTGGTTCGTCCACGCCCAGCGGAACAGCATCCATGGGCCGGCTGCGCGGCAGACGCGGGTTCATGATCAGTCGTGCCAGCCATCCCCACGTCAGAAAGCCGGTCGGAATTGCACAATGCAGCAGGGTCACGCTGGCGAACGCCGGATCCTGCAGCAGATGATTGTGCAGATTGGTTGTCCCGCTCCGCCAGTGCCCCACGATGAACAACGGGGGGTATTGCAGCCGGTGACGTCGGACGGCTCTGCCGGTCAGCAGGGACTCGAGCAGCCGACAGGGCAGAGTGGCCGCCACGAACAGCGTGATTGCCACAGCCAGCGGCCAGTGGCGGCGATCAATCTGCCCATGGTACCGGGCCAGCAGCCGGAGCCAGTTCCGGAGTGTGGAGAAGAACAGGATATGGGGGAGTCGGAGGGAATTTTCGGATGTCATGGCGCGTGGCGGTGTCTGGTCAGTGTGGACGTCGCGGCCGGGGAAGGCGGCGGCGGTGGCCGGCTGTCCCGGGTTGCATTGCAGCCGGCGCCGCGTTTCGGTCTGATACGCAGCGGTGCATGATAGCAGGATCCGCAGAACGCTCTGCCGGCTGAGGAATTGATCCGCGTGTTGCTGCCCGACAGTTCCGGTGACCCCGGCTCGCCATCCCAGACCCCGCTGTCCCCGCTGGAATCGGCCACGTCCGCCGCTGCGGCAATCGAACTGATCGTGATGGGAACGGGCACGAGCGTGGGAGTACCCGTCGCCGGCTGCGACTGCTCGGTCTGCCGATCCTCGAATCCCCGGAATCAGCGGACGCGCACCGGCGTGCTGGTCCGCGCTCCACTGGGGGAATTCGTGATCGATACGGGCCCCGAACTCCGGCTGCAGCTCGTCAGTGCCCAGGCCAGCCTGGTGCGTGCGGCTGTCTTCACCCACTCGCACGCCGATCATATCATGGGGCTGGACGACCTGCGAATTTTTGGCTTCCGCCTGAAGGACGCGATTCCCCTGTACTGCGAAGAACCGGTTGAGACGCAGCTCCGCCAGACGTTTGCCTATGCGTTCACAGACCCCGTCACACATTCGCATGAATTCGCCGCGCCACGGCTGCGGTTCGAAACCATCCGTCCCGGCATCCCGTTTCAGCTGCTGGGACTGGAGATACTGCCGCTGAGACTGCTGCACGGCAGACTCCCGGTGCTGGGATTTCGCATCGGGAATGTCGCGTTCTGCACGGACGTCTCGACGATTCCCGCGGAAAGCCTCGAGATGCTCCGAAACCTGGACATCCTGATCATAGATGCGCTGCGCTACTCGCCTCACCCGACCCATCTGAGTGTCAGTGGCGCGCTGAAGCACATCCGCCGGCTCAGCCCCGGGCAGGCATGGCTGACCCATATGTCGCACGAGCTGGACTATGAAACACTGGTTCAGGAACTGCCTTCGGGTGTGGCACCGGCCTACGACGGCCTGAGAATCCCGCTGTCCGGCGGGTCCCGTTCGGCCTGATGGTCAGACCTTACCGGAGCGCGGGACAATCGGCAGAGGCTGCCGATTCCTGTCGGAACTCCGCAGTCTGGGAAGGTTCGGGGTGTCGGGACGAGTTCGACCGGAATGATCGGGTTAATCCCGTCAAGATCGCCAGTCCCCGCCACCGATACCGACAGCAAACACTTCACGCTGAGTTTCCTGCGCAGACACGTGGATGTTTCGAAAGCAGGTCACCAGTTGGTGAAGTGGTCAGCCTGGGCCTGATGTCCCGTTACGCGAAGGACCACGGAATGAATTTCCGTAAACTGTTCAGATCAATGGGCGGGACACTGCTGGCGGTGAGCCTCGGAACGGCGGCAGCGGCTGACGGACCACTGATGACGAACGCGCGGCAGTTTCGGATTCCGTTTGAACTCGACAACGCGCCGGGGCGGTCGCCCCGCGGATTCGCCGTACTGTTTGGATCGCCCGACGGGGGGAACACCTGGAAGCAGCTGCAGAGCGTCGCGGCAGAGCAGCAGTATTTTGAATTCACGGCTCCGGCTGACGGAACATACGCCTTCGCAGTGCGCATGATGGATGGTCAGGGAGTGCTGCAGTCAGCCATCGCGGGCAGCCGTCCGGAGCTGGAGGTGGTGGTGGACTCCACGCCGCCGGAGATTGAACTCAGGCTGATCGAAACATCGCCGGGGCAGGTGACAGTCAGCTGGATTGTGGCGGATCCGGCGATCGATCTGCAGACGCTGAATCTGGAATACCGCGAGGGTCAGGATGGCCGCTGGAAGACCGTGAGCGTGACACCGGCAGCCAGCGGGCAGGCGGCACTGCAGGCGACTCCCGGCACCGTGGTATCAGCCCGGGCGGCAGTGAGTGATCAGGCGGGTAATCAGCATGACAGCACAGCTCAGCTGGTGCTGAGACGCAGCGAAGCGATGTCTCCGGTCGTCATCCGCCCCCAGGCGGTCAAGCTGTCTCAGCAGCCGCTGGGACCATCGCCGTTTGCATCGCCCCCGGCCGCGAATCTTCCGTCGCCGACTTCGGCCCCGGTTTCTTCCACAGCAGACGTCGGTCCTGCGGTCAGCGATGTGACAGGTGTCTCTGCAGCCCGCGGACTCACCGATCCCGGGCAGTACGCAGACCCCGGTCCGATGCGACACGTGGCCGAGACTCCGCGAACCGTTGCTCCTGCGGCTCGTTCCGTGGAATCGGCCGCGCTACCCGATCTGACATATGGGATGCCCGGAGAGGACAAGTCGGCGGCGGCCGTCTCGGATCTTGTGAACAGCAGGATCTTTGAGATTTCCTATCAACTGGAGGAGGTCGGGCCTTCCGGGGTGGGGTCTGTGGAATTGTTTGTCACCGAAGACGGGGGCCAGCAGTGGTTTCGCTATGGTGCCGACAGCGACCTGCAGAGTCCGTTTCAGGTTGATGTGCAGGGTGAAGGATCATTCGGTTTTGCCGTCCGAGTTCGTAACGGGCTGGGCTTTGCTGACCCGCCCCCGCAGCCGGGTGAGCCACCGACAGTCGTCGTCACCGTGGATGAAACGCCTCCGGCGATCGAGTTTCCTCAGCCCGCTGTGACGCCGGAACGTGGTGGCGCCGTCGATCTCAGGTGGCGCGTGTCGGATCGTAATCCCTCGTCAGCGCCGGTGCGTCTGGAGTCCGCTGCCAGCCCGGCTGGACCATGGTCACCGGTATTTGAGTGGCAGCAGGATCCGGGTGGATATCGCTGGCCGGTTCGTACCGGGACTGCCTCGACGATGTACTTTCGGCTGCTGGCCCGGGACCAGGCGGGCAACGTAGTCTCGGCACAGCCCCCGCAGCCAGTGCTGATCGACATGCAGCGTCCCGTGGCGCGTGGACTGCGAGTTCAGGCAGTGGCGGCTTCGAAGGCCGTCGGCATTCAGACGCCTTGAAATCGCCTGGCTGGACCAGATTCCGTTGCGGGAAGCTCCGCCAGCGGATGCGTCTGACGGAATCTCCAGCCCGTGTCGTCATTCGATTCGGCTGAGACGACAGTGCTTTCTTTCGGCGGCAACGGCCAGAAACCCCGGCCGGAAACCCCGGCCGGATACTGTCAGGGTTGCCGGAACCGTGTACAATCCGTGCCCTGCACCGCTGGCTCCCCGCACATCCGGGGGGGATGTCAGTGCGGCTTCACGGGACCTGACGGCATGGACCAGCAGTGGGGATGCCGGGGGGTTCGAATGTTCGAAGTCTGCTGAGTCGGTGCCGGACTTCAGGATCAACCGCTGATTTCTCATGAAAACACCGCTCTACGTCTGGCCGCTGCCGTCCCTGTGTGATGTGGACCGCCTGGAAGGTGGCGTCGCCGTTATCATTGACATTCTCCGTGCTTCGACAACCATCGTGGCCGCTCTGGGAAATGGTGCTGCGAGGGTCATTCCCTGCGGGACGGTCGCCGACGCAGAGGACGTACGACTCCGACTCACTCCGGAGACAATTCTCCTTGGCGGTGAACGGGGAGGCATCCGGATCAGAGGA
>SYLK01000577.1 GCA_005809115.1 Planctomyces sp.
AACGGACTGAAGATAAACGGCTGATACGGAACCGGCGCACCTCCCGCCGCGCACATCCCGACGGCCAGAGGCAGCAACAACAGCAGCGCCACGCCTTCGTTTTCATACAGCGACAGCCACAGCATGACCAGGGCGATCATCATGCAGTACAGCCAGAGCAGCACCAGGCTGGCCAGAAACACGGGCCACTGCAGCCCTCCCAGAGCCAGCACCAGCACACACCACGGCAACAGCAGGACCAGACTCAGTGCCATAAACAGATTCTGTGACGCGACCTTGCCGATCAGAAACCGAAACGGCGAGATGCCGCTCAACACGATCTGATCAAAATACCGTCCGAGGCGCGGCCCCGTCAGGACGCCCGCCATCCGCACAGGAATGAGTAGTGTCGCGAGCGCCGTAGCCCCGCCGGTCAGTATCAGAGCCAGAACCTGCCCGAACTCCATATTCTCCGTCAGCGTGCGGACTTCGGGACCGTTCGGCTGCAGCAGCGGAAGGAGCAGCAACAGGATGGAACCGTTCAGCAGCAGCGCCGTGCAGCCGATGGTGAAACCAGAAATCAGAGTTGCCTGGTCCCGGCCATACGTCGGACTGTTCCGAAACAGCGCCAGAAATCGGTGAATTGCGTTCATGTCACCTTTCCTGCCGTGGACCGCAGGAAAATATCCTCGAGATTCGTTTCGTCCTCGACGAACTGCTGAACTCGCACCTCGTGCCGCAGCAGCGCCGCCAGCAGATAATTGCTGTTCGCCGCTTCACTGGTCAGGACGATCGTCTGTTCACGCACCGCACACTGCGTCACGCCGGGCAGGTCTGCCAGGACAACTCTGGCACGCGACAGGTCCTCCGCCGGAACTCTCAGCCGCACATGACGATGCGATGTCCCGGTGGACGCGCGGAGCGTCGCCAGGTCTCCTTCCAGCACCAGCCGACCGGCTTCCAGAATTCCGATCCGGTCACTGATGTCTTCGATGTCCGGAAGAATGTGGGAACTGATGATGATGGATTTTCCGAGGGACGCCAGCGTCCGGATAATCGCGCGCAGCTCGTTCCGGGCACGGGGATCAAGTCCGCTGGCCGGTTCGTCCAGGATCAGCACGGATGGATCATGCAGCAAAGTCTTTGCCAGCAGCAGCCTCTGGCGATTTCCTGTGGACAGCCCCCGGACCATGACCTGTTCACGGCCGCTGAGAACCGTCAGTTCGCAGACATCGCGGATTCGCTGCACGCGTTCGTGTGTGTTCAGCCCGTACATGCAGGCGAAGTAATCGAGATACTCCGCAATCGACAGACTCCGGGGACACCCGAATTCCGCCGGCATGAATCCGATCTGAGACCGGGCCGCTCGGGCATTCTCGCGAATCGACCGGCCTTCGATCCACACGTCACCCTCGTCCGGACGAGCCAACGTACAGATGATCCGCAGCAAAGTCGTCTTGCCCGCTCCGTTCGGCCCGATCAGCCCCAGCGTCGTGCCGCGAGGTACCTGCAGGCTGATCTGATTCACAGCGACCAGGTCGTCAAATGTCTTCGTGACATTGCGGATTTCCACGGCAGCAGTCACCACAACAGACGAGCCTCCTCAGGAGCCGGACACGCCTCCACGTCGCCGGTGGGGAGCCGGAAATGTATCCCGCCCGGGTTACGCCGTCCAATGAGTCACTGCCGCCGAACGCGGACTTTCACGCCGCCGGAAAACATAGCACCCTGCAGCAACACCCCCGCAGAGCGAGCGGTCCTCACAGGCCACTCCTGCCCGGCGCTGGTCCGCCTCAGCAACCGACGCCGGTGATCCGGAGACCGGGACAAACCTGTGATTTTCTTTCAGGCTTTCCCACCTTGCTGCACCCGTTCCGTCATCGCGAGGAATTCTGCAATATCCGACGGCTGCCCGGCAGCTGCCGCGTAATCCTCCAGCTGCTTCAGAGCTTCCAGAAGGAGCTGTCTGGTTCGCAGCAGTGAGCTTTCCGGAATCTTCACGGGCAGGACTTTGCGGTACTTTCGCGTATTGTCGCAGGCACGGAAGACCTCCTGTCCACCGAATCGTCAGGGCGTCCAGCACTTGATGTTAATGAAGACCTGATGTCAATGAACTGCTGATGTCAATGAACTGCCGTGTCCCCGCACGTTTCCACCCCGCACGCTTCCACCCGCAGCTCCTGTCCGGGGTTCCAGTTGAGCAAACTGGAGGCAGGAAGAGACATCGCCGTATTCATGGCTTCGATTGACAATCGGACGTCCGCTGCACAATCTGTCACCAGATTTCGTATGCTGGTCTGCTGAGCCATGTGCGGCAGTCACTTTGCCGGTAATGCCGCTCGGCTGGCTGGAAGGTTGCACGACAATGCCGAATCGTCGAGGTGTTTCGGGCATCGGATGCGGCGGTGTCCACCGGAGTGCTGAAACGCTGACTGCTGAAACGCTGACTGCCGGAACAGTACGCGCTCTGCAGACTTCCGCAGCCGCTGCACCGCACGCTCCGTCAATCGACGGGATCTTGCCAGATGACGATGTCATCAGCTATATAGCGCGGAAGTCCGGCGGGTGGAGCGACACGCTTTACCGCCAGATATTGGGTGCGGCCAATGAATTCCGGGAAGGTGATCAGATCATCGGGGTTGCGGCAGCCGATGAACGCTCGCGCATTCTGGCCCGTCAGCTTCTGGCGAATACCCGCCTGGAGCAAATTGATCAGCATCCTCCGTTCCGTGACAACCTGCTGAGAATTCTGACTGACAGTCTTGATCAGGAAATCCGGCAGAAGTACGGGCAGCTGACACTGGGACAGCTTCGACAACACCTGTTGGTGATCCCGGAAGCGGAAGTGCCTCGGATCTGTCGCGGCCTGTCGAGTGACGTGATTGCCTGTGTTGTGCGACTGATGTCGCAGGCAGAACTTGTCGCATTGGGGGCGAGGGT
>SYLK01000578.1 GCA_005809115.1 Planctomyces sp.
ATCACCAGCAAATCCTCCTCGAAAAACTCCGACTCAAACTGCCCGCCAAAATAATCCAACGCAAAATGTAGTGTAAACTTTTGGGCTCAAACCGCAGAAAATACAGTGTTTCTGAAACGAGTTGGGGAAGTTGGGTTAACACAGACACTCCCGGTAATCCAGAGTTAATCTTTCGGCATATTCTGGTTTCCGTCGAATTCCCGCCCGCCGACAATCTGTAACGAAAATACGGGTTGTCACGATTACGCCGGCGGGTCGCTGGTTTCTGGCAACGAGTCGTCGTCTGAAACGGGCATCGCATTCCGACCCCACAGCAGAAAGAGCGGAGGGAGCAAAAAGAGGTTGAGAATCGTCGAGGTCACCAGTCCGCCGACGATCACGACCGCGAGCGGATACTCAATTTCGTGCCCCGGCTTGTTTCCCGAGGTCACCAGCGGGACCAGGGCGAGAATCGTAGTCAACACGGTCATGAGAATCGGGGCCAGTCGTTCTTCAGCTCCACGCAGGACGAGTTCCCTCCCAAACGGTATCCCCTCAGTCGCCTGGAGATGTCGGTAGTGGCTGATGAGCATGATGCCGTTGCGGGCGGCGATGCCCAGCACAGTCACGAAACCGACAAGCGATCCGAGAGACAAGGTGCCGCCCGCGAGCCACACAGCGACGACCCCGCCGATGAGGGCAAAGGGAATGGTCAGGCAGACCAGCAGGGTCAGACGCAGGGACTGAAAATCCAGATACAGAATCAACAGGATTCCGAGCAGCGCCACGCCCCCGAGGGCGAGGAGTCGATTCTGCGAAGCCTGCAGCGCGGCGAATTCGCCGAGAACTTCGGGGTGGTATCCCCGCTCGAACGAAACTCCCTGGACTGCCGTTTCGATGTCGCGGGCGACGGCGCCCAGATCGCGCCCCCGTGCATCGCAGGTCACATCGATGCGCCGCGAACCATTCTCCCGCCTGACTTCGTTGGGAGCCGGCACAATGTCAATTTCCGCAATATCCTTCAGCAGCACGTGTCCCCCACCGGGCGTGTCGATCCGCAGGTCATGGAGCGCTGTCAGATTGCTGCGGCACTCGTCTGACCCCCACACGACGACGTCCACCTTCATTTGTTTCTCGTAGATTTCACCCACTTTCGCGCCGCGCAGCAGGGTGGTGACGGCTCGACGAACCTGGCCGGGTGTGAGTCCACACCGCTCGGCCGCTTCCGGTCTGAGCCGAACATCGACCTGAGGCACCAGCACCTGCGACTCGACCTTCAGGTTGCTGACACCCGTGACTTTCTCCATCACTGCCGCGACTTGTTGAGCCTGTCCCCGGAGACCAGCCAGATCCGGACCATAGATCCGCACCACGATGCTCGAACTGGCCCCCGTCAGCACTTCTTTGACGCGTTCTCGCAGATACGTCAGGACGTCCCGGTAAAGTCCCGGATAGCCGTCGACCGCCGCTTCGACTTTGCCCAGCGTCTCCTGGTAGTCCACCGATTCGTCAATGCTGATCCACAACTCGGTGAAGTTCGGCCCCACGACCTCGTCGGCAACTTCTGCACGGCCGATATGGCTGCCAAAATTCCGAACACCGGGAATGGATCGGAGTTCCTTGCTGGCCAGAATCGTGATCCGATCCATCGCCTCAATCGACGTGCCGGGCTTCTCGACGAAGTGCATCAGGAAATCGGTTTCCTGAAAGTCTGGCAGGAACTCTTGTCCCAGCGTTCGAAGCAGCAGGAACGTACCGGCGAACGAAACCAGCAGCACGCCAATAGCGCTCGTCGGACGCCGCGTGAACCAGGGGAGCATGGCCCGATAGGGAATTTTCAGCCAGCGGCTGATCGGGGGTTCATGCGCTGAGTTTCTCCCGTGAGGAAGCATCAACAACGACAGCGCCGGCGTCACCACGACGGCCACAAACAGCGATGCCAGAATCGCTGACACGTAGCCGATCGCCAGCGGTCGGAAGAACGCGCCCGGGAGGCCTTCCAGAAAAAACACCGGCAGGAAGACCAGCACTATGATAACCGTGGCATAGACAATCGCACTGCGGACTTCGAGTGAGGCATCGAGGACGACGCGAAACGCCGAACGGGGCTGCTCCGCCAGCCGGTTTAATCGGAGTCGGCGAACAATGTTCTCGACGTCGATGACGGCGTCGTCCACGACCTCTCCCAGGGCGATCACCAGTCCGGCAATGATCATCGTGTTGATCGTCATGCCCCACCAATGAATCAAGAGTACCGCGGCGATCACCGACAGGGGAATCGCAGTCAGGCTGACGGCGGCTGTCCTCCAGTCAAACAGGAAGGCGATCAGCACGATAACCACCAGACCGCATCCGACGAGCAGGGCCTGAGTCAGGTTCTCGATTGAGCGTTCAATGAACGTGGCCGGACGGAAGATCGTGGAATCGATTTCCACGTCCTTGAGTCCCGGTTTCAGCAGTTCCAGCGCCGCCTCGACCCTGCGTGTCGTTTCCAGCATGTTGGCCGCGGGCTGCTTCTCCACGATCAACAGCAAACCCGGCTGATCATTGATAATCGCGTCCCCGATGGGCGGCGGAGAGCCGATCCTGACATCAGCGACGTCTCCCAGGCGCAGCGGCGAGCCCTGATTAAAGGCGACGACGGTCTGTGCCAGATCTTCCGGGTCCCGCACGGGCGGCAACTGGCGGACCGCCAGTCGCTGATTGGGAGTGTCGACGAAGCCCCCGGCATCGAGCACCACCGCGTCTCCCGCAGCGCGCAACACGGCGTCAAGCGTCACCTGATGAGCTTGCAGTCGATCGACATCCACGAGCACCTGCAACTGCTTGTCGCGTTGTCCCCAGATGGCGACATTGGCCACGCCAGAGATGGCCATCAGTCGCGGACGGATCGTCCAGACCGCCAATTCCGACATATCGCGTTGTGACAGCGTGTCGGACCAGATGCCAATTTTCATCATCCGGCTCAGCGAAGACAGCGGCTGAAGAATGACGGGCGGTCGTGCGACGCCCGGCAATCGCGGCGCTTCTGCCGCCAGGCGTTCCTGCACCACCTGCCGCGCCTGGTACAGGTCCACGTTCTCATGGAGGAGCATCCGGATCGAGGACAGCCCGAGCACCGATTTGGAACGCAGGGTCTCGAGTCCGGGGGTGCCGATCAGGGAGTTTTCCAGGGGGAACGTGATGAGCGTCTCGACTTCCTCGGCGGATAGTCCCGGAGCTTCCGTCTGGATTTCGATATACGGAGGCGCGAATTCGGGAAACACATCCAGCGACAGGTGCGGCACCATCCGCACTCCGCCTGCGATCAACAGCACCGCCGCAGCGATCACAGCGATCCGTAATCTCAAGGCTGTTTCCACGAGCCACCGCATGCCTGTCTCCTGCCGCCGCTGACGATCCCATCACATTCATTGAGCTGGTCCGGCCGAGCTACTTTGCGAAGCCAAACTCGGTTCCAGCCAACTCCGCGACGCCAGCCGTGACGACCGTTGAACCGACCGCCGGCCCCCGACGGAGTGCGGCCCAACCGTCATCAATCCACCCGACTTCCACGCGTCGGCGTGCGTAGGTGCGAACTGCAACCTGTTCATAGACCCATTGCCCGCCATAGATGTCATGAAACACCGCCGACCACGGGACGGCCGTCATCTCCGACTTGCCCACCAGTGGCAAGTGGGCCACGACTCGATGGCCGGGTCGAAATTTGTGGTCCGGATTGGCGACCTCGTAATACAGGTCGACAGCGGCTGATAAGGGCACCGCCGTGGGGGGCAGTGACGTCGGCTGAGCCATCACGTCCTGTTCCGACTGCCGACCATCCAGCAGCGTCAACCTTGCCGGTTGACTGGCATCAATGCTTTCCAGTTCCCCCACGTAAACCGGAACCTTGATCCACATGACCGCATCGTTCATGACTTCAAACAACGGTTGTCCGCCTGCCAGTATCTGCCCTGCCTGAACGTGCGTCGCACGCACGATGCCGTCCAGCGGGGATTCGATCGGCAGCGGAAGAAGCGTTCCGGCTTCCTCGACCAGTTGGATGTTATCAACCAGCTGCTTGCGCACCCTGGCCTCGGCCAATGTCTTCTCCGCTGATTCCAGCTGGGCTCGGGCTTCGTCCACCATTCGCCGCGTGCCGACACTGTCCGCCAGGAGGCGTTCGGCACGGGCCAGGGCGATCTGGGCCGCCTCAACCCGGACCGTCGCCTGCTGATACTGCCCATCCGCATCAATCTGGGCCTGGGCCACCGTCACCCTGGCTTCCGCAAAGCGAATCCGTTCGGCTGGGGTCAATACTGACCGTTCCGGTGTGAGCATTGGCAGGAGTTCCAGCAACGACTCACCGGCTCGAACTCGCTGCCCGACTTGTGGGAATCGCCCCCCCGACGGGAGACTCAGCGTTCCGGTGAGTGGGGTGGAAACAATCACCGCAGCCCCCGTCGGCAAGACCAGGTCCGCACCAAAAGCGCGTGAGCGGGGCATTGTCCGCGTTTCCACCGGATGAAGCTCAATTCCCAGTCGGGCTGCGGCATCGGGACTGAGTTTCACCGTATTCAGATCCGTCTCGTTGATGATCCGGGCCACTTCCGCATGTGTGGAAGTGGGCCTGGAGGTGGCACCCTCCTTCGAGGCAGACTGATTGCGCACGCGATTCCACGCGTACTGACAAGGCACGGCCAACACACCCAGCCCGATGCTGATGACGAGGAACCGCTGAAGGAGTTTCATAACCAGCACTCTCGTGCGTTGTTCTGTCTGTGGACCGTCCTGCCGGCATCGAATCGCAGATCAGTTCCGTCAGGCAATGGTGGGGAGTTCGCTGGAAGCTTAATGAGCGGTGTCAGGACCGGCCGCTGTCACACACTGCGTGATTCCGGTCAGGGGGCGCTGCGCTTCCCTGACCAGAAAATTTGTTCAACTGATGTTTTGGCCGGTCCTTACTGACTGTCGGCAGCCGAACGGTGACGATTGTACCCACACTGACCTGGCTGCGGATTTCGATGGTGCCCTCGTGAGCGAGGACCGCCGCCCTGGCGATGGAGAGACCGAGTCCGGCGCCCCCGCTCGCGCGTTGACGGGAGGCATCGACGCGGTAGAAACGATCGAAGACATGTAGTAGTGCCCCGTCGGGAATCCCTTCTCCGGAATCTTCCACCTCAACGACCGCCCATGGCTCAACGAGATGCAGGCGAATCGCGACCTCGCCGCCCGGCGCGTACTTGATCGCGTTCTCCACCACGTTGAAAAACACCTGGCTGAGTCGAATGTCATCTCCCGGCACTTCGCAGCAAACCTTCAGCTCGCAATGCAGTGCCACTTGCCGATCCGCTGCCAGGGGTTGCAATTGTTCGGTTACGTCCTGAAGCAGGGCATCCAGAGGAACCGGCTCCTGAGCACAGAGTGTGATCCCCGAATCGTAACGGCTGAGATGGAGCAACTGGTCCGTCAGACGTCCAAGTCGCGCCGCCTCATCGACGATGACCGTCAAAGCGCGGGCGTACTCTTCGGGAGACCGGGACGATCGCAGAGTCGTCTCGGCTTCTGCACGCAGGACGGCTAACGGGGTCCGGATTTCGTGCGATGCGTCCGCCGTGAAACGGCGAATCTCGGATACCGCCTGTTCCAGCCGCATGATGAGGGAGTTCAACGCAAGTGACAGCCGGCCAATCTCATCGTGTGGATTCGCCACACTGATCCGACGGTCGAGACAGGTGATGTCAATCGCATTCGCGACATCGACGACGTGCTGCACCCGAGCCACGGCCCGTCCGGCCAGAAAATGGCCGACGGCCAGCGCCAGGAGCACATCGATCGGCAACAGCCCGGTCATGACCCATTGGAGTGCCTGCAGATCCGAGTACAACGGTGTCAGCGATCTCAGAACCCGGACTTTCAGGCGACCGAACCTGCCGGGTAAGGATGCCGTGGCGATTCGGTACGGTCCGAGCTCTCCCAGGTGGAGTGTGGCGAACATCACATCGGAGCTGCCCGCTTCGCTGCCGGCTGGCAGCTC
>SYLK01000579.1 GCA_005809115.1 Planctomyces sp.
CTCAGCTGGCCGATGATTTCATGCCGCAACTTTACGGTCAAAACGAAACATTCAGGTTCAGCCGCTGTCACACACCAGCGTGATTCCGGTCCGGGGGCGCTGCGCTTCCCTGACCAGAAATTTTGTTCAACTGATTTTCTGCCCGGTCCTTACCAGGCCTCGCGGTAGAGCTGCACGATGTCGGCGGCCGTCGGGATCAGGGGGTTGTTTGCCGGACTCCCGGAAGCCAGCGCATCCTGTGCCATCTTCAGCAGCGATGACTCGAATCGCGTCAGTGTGATCCCGGGTGTTTCGCGGATTCGCGGTACCTGGAGCTGCAGATTGAGTTGTTCGAGTCCGGCCACGAGAGCGTCCACAGCGACCGTCTCGTCCGCCCCGTCCCCGGCCAGTCCCATGATCCGGGCGATGGCAGCGTAACGTGCGACGGCGCCCGGTAACGAGAAACGCGTCACCGCGGGCAGCAGCATCGCGTTTGAGAGCCCGTGCGGAATGTGAAAGACGGCCCCCAGCGGTCGGCTCATTCCATGAATCAGGCAGACGCTGCTGTTCGCAAACGCCATGCCTCCCTGCGTGGCAGCGAGCATCATTCCCGCGCGTGCCGTCAGATTGTGCGGTTCCTGCCAGGCGTTGACGAGATGCTCTGATACCAGGCGAATACAGGACAAAGCCACCGGGTCGGTCATTCCCGAGGCCTTTAGCGAGACATAGGCTTCAATCCCATGGGTGAGTGTATCCAGACCCACATGTGCGGTCAGTGGTCGGGGCATCGACAGAGACAGTTCGTAGTCAACAAGTGCAACTGTTGGCAGCAGGTGCTGATCCAGCAGCATCATTTTGACCTGACGTTTTGTGTCGGTGATGACCGCCACCCGGGTCACTTCACTGCCGGTGCCCGCGGTGGTCGGAATGGCGACAAGAATCGCGCCCGCTGCGGGAATGCGGTGGTAGCCCTCGTAGGCGCTCAGGGGGCCGGGATTGGTCGTCAGAACGGCAATCGCCTTGGCTGCATCGATCGGGCTGCCCCCGCCGATGGCCACGACCGCTTCCGCTCCACTACTGCGATACAGGGCCAGTCCGTCATGCGCGTTCTGTGTTGTGGGGTCCGGCTGCACGCCATCGAAGACGCTGGCCGAGATGCCCGCGGCGGCGAGCGGATCCAGTACCCGAGGCACAATCCCGGAACTCACCATGAACGCATCGGTCACCACCAGAATCCGGCGAATTTTCAGTCGCAGCAGGTGAGCCGCGAGCTGTGTGGCAGCCTGGGATCCCATCACGATGCAGGACGGGACACTGAAGACGGCGGACATGATTACCACCCCTGTGAGCGATTACCACCCCTGTGAGCGAACGTAGCTCCGGTCCCAGCGTGAGAGCACGACCTTCTGCCGTGTGTAAAACATCACGCCTTCAAGTCCCTGCACATGCAGGTCACCAAAAAAGCTGCGATTCCATCCGGAGAACGAGAACTGGGCCATGGGGGCCGGGACACCGACATTCACCCCCAGCATGCCACACTGGATGTCACGCGTGAACTGCCGCGCCGCGGCCCCGCTCGATGTGAAGATCGAAGCACCGTTGCCGAAGGAAAGGCTGTTCATGATGGCGATCGCCTCATCCAGACTCTGCGGCCGCACCAGTGACAGGACCGGTCCGAAGACTTCCTCCTGAAACAGCCGCGACTCGGGATTCACTCGGTCCACCAGCGCCGGGCTGACGAAGAATCCGCGTTCGGGCAGCTGCTTGTTTCCAGCAAAGGCGACCTCGGCTCCGTCGGCCGCCACATCCCGGAGATAGCCGGAAACCCTCTGGCGCGAAATTTCATCGATCACCGGGCCCATCTCGGCGCGATCGTTGGCCGACGTGTCATCCACTTTGAGAGTCGCCAGGGCCGCCGACACGCGTTCACGCCATTCGTCGGCCGTGCTCGTCCCCACGGCCATCAGAACCGAACCCGCCATGCACCGCTGGCCGGCACAGCCAAAGGCAGATCCCAGGATCGCCCGCAGTGTGGAATCGGGCTCGGCATCCGGCATGACCAGCAGGACGTTTTTGGCCCCGCCGGCCGCCTGAACTCGCTTCCCCTGCAGTGTGGCCAGACGGTACACATGTTCGGCGACACTGGTGGATCCGACAAAACTGACGGACGCAATGCCCGGGTGGCGACACAGGGCGTCCACTGCGTCGCGGCCGCCATGGACGATGTTGAACACACCCGCGGGCAGGCCGGCCTCAAGAAATAGTTCTGCCAGGCGAACTGCCGTCAGCGGGACCTTCTCACTCGGTTTCAGGATAAACGTGTTGCCACACGCAATCGCCAGCGGAAACATCCACATTGGCACCATCGCGGGAAAATTGAACGGAGTCATCCCGGCGCAGACGCCAATCGGTTCCCGCATCGTGACGGCGTCAATCTGCTCCGCCACCTGCGGCAGACTTTCCCCTTTACTCAGGTGCGAGATGCCGCAGGCAAACTCGACCACCTCCATTCCTCGCCGTACGTCACCTCGCGCTTCCTCAATCGTCTTGCCGTTTTCGCGGGTGACGAGTCGGGCCAGTGATTCAAACTGCTGCTCCAGCAATTCGCGGTAACGAAACAGACAGGCCGCGCGGCGAGGTGCTGGCGTGGCAGACCAGTCGGGAAATGCGCGACTGGCTGCCTCCACGGCGGCATCAACCTCAGCGGCCTCACACAACGGCACGCGAGCAATCACTTCGCCGGTGGACGGATTATACACGGGGGATGTTTTCCGACCTTCCGGTTCGATCCACTGCGGACCGATCAGATTCGCTGCCAGAGTCATCTCGATCTCCCGAAGGATACCGCGTCGCCGGTCGCGGCGCTTCAGGAACAGCACGTCGCAGGACCGCTCTCAGAACCTCTCATGGATGGACCGCGCACTGCCGCGGTCGCTCTGCCCGCCATGAAAACGATACGGCAGGCGGATGGCACAGGGTACAATCCCGCGGGGGCAGTTCAAGGCCCTTGCGCCCGGCTGCGGCGGATTTCGTGGCAGGCCGTCGCAGTCGACGGGTTTCATTCTGTCGGCCGCGGGTGGAATGCGGATCACATGACACCCCGCTGACTCCAGGTTATGCTCCGCGTCGAGCCTGACGTGGGCAACCGGCAACCTCAGTGCTGAATTTTCCGGCGGCAGGTGATGTCGGGACGCGGCCCCCGTCGTCTTGCTCAGTACCGGCCAAAAAATAAGTTGAACAAATTTTCTGGTCAGGGAAGCGCAGCGCCCCTGACCTGAATCACGCTGGTGTGTGACAGCGGCTGGACCTGAATGTTTCGTTTTGACCGAAAAATCGCTGCCTGAAATCATCTGCCAGCTGATGAACTGATCCAGCGAATCCGAATTCGAGCTGCAGGATTCATGCGGCCGAAGTTTTCATGAGTTTGTTCAACTTATTTTTTGGCCGGTCCTCAGCCTGCCTCCGTGTCCGATCCCCGTGTGGAACATCTGCCCAGCGATGAGTATCCGACAACGACAAAGTACAGGCAATCCGAGGCTGGATACTGCTCTGGACGGCGGCCTCATCCCGGGGACGCTGACAGTCGTGCTGGGGGCCACGGGGATCGGCAAGACCCAGCTGGGCGTCAGTTACGCCGACGCGGGAGGATCGCAGGAAGGAGAGCGCGGGATC
>SYLK01000580.1 GCA_005809115.1 Planctomyces sp.
AAACCCCCTCATCCGGCCTGTCGGCCACCTTCTCCCCCGAGTACAGGGGAGAAGGGACTGGATGGGCGCTCTGGTTGTTGCATTGCCCCCTCACCCTGGCCCTCTCCCCCGAGTACAGGGTCGAGGGGACTGGATGGGCGCTCCGGCTTTTGCAATGCCCCCTCACCCTGGCCCTCTCCCCCGAGTACAGGGGCGAGGGGACGCAAGGGACGCAAAATGGCGTTCTCGAATTCGTCATCGTCGTTCACGCGATGTCCCGCTCGTAAACCGATTCTCGTCGCTGACGGATGCCGGCTCGATCGCCACTTCCACCGGCAGACCAATGGGCAGCGACGGGTGACCTTCGAGTGAGATTTCCACCTCCCGGACCATCAGGTCCAGATGTTCTGATGGCTGATGATTGCGCCATTTCTTGGGTCGCAGTTCGGCGGCGATTCGCAGCACGCGGCCCGTCCATTCCTGACTGTCGCGGCCTGTGGTGCGGATGCGAGTGACGGCACCGGTGGTGACGGCCAGGGCATCCAGTTCCTCCACGTGAGCACGAATCCGGAGTTCACTGACATCGGCAATGGTCATCAGCTGAAGCGGCACGCCCTCGCGGATGACATGTCCGACTTCAGCGTTGATTCGCAGGATGACACCGTCGATGGGTGCTCGCAGGACGCACTGATTCAACTGTTCCTGTGCCGTGTTGGCACGCGCTTCGGCCAGGCGAATGCGGCCATCGGCGAGGGCCAGGTCATCGGCTCGGGCCGGCGCCGCGATTTCCTGAAACCGCGATCTTGCGAGTGCCAGTTCTGCAGCGCTGCTGATGACGGCATCCTTCAGGCGATTGAGTTCCACGTCGGCAATGGCGGAACGTTTTTGCAGTTCCAGGCCGCGGGCCAGTTCGCGGCGAGCACTCTCATGGACTGCCGTAGCTGCATGCACTGTCGCCGCATAGATCTGCCGCGTTTCGGGCGAGGCACCATTGACCAGCCGCAGTCGTTCTGCTTCAGCCAGCGCCTGTTCCACTTTCGCTTCCAGCAGTTTCGCCCGGCTCACGTCATCGCTGACGCTCGCGAGAACATCACCGCGGGACACGGCATCACCTTCCTGAACGTTGATTTCGCTGATTCTGCCCGGGGTTTCGAAGGTGAGTTCTGCTGCGCGACGAGCGCCCTCGACAAACCCCGTGGCGACGACGCGCCGGGGCACGTTGTCCGCCAACCCCTTTGCTGCAGCGGATGTCGGAGCAGCCGGCGGCAGCTGACCCGCGGACGGATTCCCGGCCGGATCTTCTCGCGGTACAACAGCGCCTTCTCGCTGGGCAACAGCGATCCCAAGGCAGAGGACGGCGAGGGCTGCAAGATATTTCATGGTTCAGACTCCGCAGCTTGCCAGCAGGCCGGGCTCGGGGTTGGGATCTGCTTCCTGCAGCAATGTTCGGGCGTCCCTGGACATCTCACCGACAATTCGGCCTTCAGAAAGTGAAAGCACTCGGTCAGCGAGGTGTTTGATGCGATCATCGTGGGTCACGACGACAACCGTCGTACCGATTTCGTGGCACAGCCTGCGCAGCAGCTGGACCGCCTGGAGCCCGGATTCGGCATCGAGTGACGCGGTGGGTTCGTCCGCCAGAATCAGTGGCGGATTTCCTGCCAGGGCCCGGGCCAGGGCCACTCGCTGACGCTGCCCGATGCTGAGCTGTGAGATCTTGTGGTTCGTACGGTTCGCGAGGCCGACTCGTTCCAGCAGTTCCAGCGATTCGAGTTTCGCTTTTCTGCCGGAGACTCCCAGCAGGCGAAATGCCACGGCCACGTTTTCCCACGCGGTCAGGCCACCGAACAAATGGAATCTCTGGAAAACGAAACCGATGTTGTGACAGCGAAATCGTGTCCGCTGCTGGTCACTGAGGCGTGTGACATCCTGTCCCGCCAGTTCCAGGCTGCCTGTATCAGGTGACAGGACACATCCCAGGATCGACAACAGCGTCGTTTTGCCGCTGCCCGACGGGCCCACCAGATAGACAAATTCTCCCCGCGCCACCTGCAGGGAGATGTCCTCCAGGACGCGTGTCTCGATGCGACCGGTGTGGTACGCCTTCGAGATGCCTTTGCCGCTGACCACCAGCTGCGTGGATGTTGCCGACATTCAGACTCCTCCCTGCAGAACGATCGCGGTATCAATGGCCCGCAGTCTTCGAAGCGGCAGCAAAGCGGCACCGACGCTGAGCGTGAACACGACGCCAATGCCACCGAAGAGAAGTGCCTGAGGAATCAGAATGGGGGCCAGCGGTGTGGAACCGTACTTTGCGATGACCAGTGTGACAGCGACTCCCACAATGGAACCGGCCATGGCAATGCTGACTGCCTGCAGCAGGACGACTCCCAGCAGCGTGCCACTGCCGGCGCCGATGGCTTTCAGAGTGGCAAATTCCATCAGATGGTCGAGTACCAGGGCGTACAGGCTCTGTGCCACCATGACGAGGCCGACGAGCAGGCCCAGGAGAGTCGCGGCGCCGAAACTCACCCCGATCCCCGTGCGCTGCAGCCAGTAGTCTTTGGACAGCTGCCGAAATTCCGCAGCGGTGTGGACATCAGTTTCGGGCAGCAGTCCCTGAATCGTGGCGGCCAGCTGAGCATGATCGCTGCCGGGGCGGGCGCGAACGAGAAAGAACGAACAGAACCCGGCCGGTATGCGTGAATATTCCCGGGCCGTGTTGATTTCCGCGAACAGGTAGGGGGTGGTCATGAATCCCTGGATACCGGACGTGCGTGCCACGACTGTTGCGCGGCGGCGGTTGATTTCGATAATGTCGCCGACGGCGGGAGCACCGAGCTTGCGGTCGTCCACGGTGTCATAGCTGATACAATAGGGGCGACGCAGATCGTCGACAGTTCCCTCCAGAAACGACCAGCCGGATCCCATCATGGATTTCGGATCAGATCCGATGATCCAGACATCTTCGAAGCCTCCGTCGGCCAGTGTGGCGATGCCCTTTCCGACGACATAGGGTTCCGCCTGTGCGACTTCCTGCAGGCCGCGAATTCGGTTAAGCCAGGTCTCCGGGATATCGTGCGCCAGGTCGACGTTTTCCGTGTTGCGATGGGCCACCCAGATATCAGCCGGGCAGTGGTCAATCAGCACACTGGCCTTGTCCATGAGTCCCAGAAACAGGCCACCCTGGACGTTCACCAGCAACAGGGAAAACGCGACCCCGGTCAGCGCGATCAGCAGCTTCCCTTTGTCAGCCAGCAGTGTCTTGATGGCGAAGCGGGTCATCTTGGGGGGGATCCAGGTGGTTTACCGCATTCGATGTGACCGGGCACACAGATCCCGTGCGCAGGAATCACACCATTTGTTCGAGGATATTGTTGAGTAACGAGTCCTGACCGCAGTATTGCTGGAAATAAGCGATCTGCAGCACAGGCATCGGACACGAGCGAAGTTCCCATGCGGATAACGGCTGACCAAACACTTTGTCGTAGAAGGCCGGACGTTCGCGATCCGCTTTGGCAAAATCCAGGCAGCTGGCAACAGCCGGCGCGTTGCGCACGGAAGGATAGGTTCGCTCGTTGCCGATGCGGACATATCCCATGCAGCGTTCGTAGTACCGCGCATGGCGGGGATGTGCGGCAACCAGCAGCTTGTCGACTCCGTGGTAACGCGCATGCTGCGTCAGCAGCCGCAGAATCTCCATAAACGTGGGCAGAAAAGCCGTCATCGAGATATCAGCCATCGCCAGACTTGATACTTCGGCCACACGTCCGTTCTGCCGTTCGTGGGCCACTTCCTGTGAAAAAATACTCTCCATGGGCAGACCCAGATCCGAATCGCCGATCAATGACACGGTGCAGATGACTTCCGTTGCCCGCTGAGCCACAAAGACATTGGTCGAACCTCTCAGGTGCCACGGCGTCACTCGTAATTCGCCTTCCGCCGGTGGCACCAGCCCTTTCCTTGCATAGTTCTGATACACCAGACGAAAGGCCTGTTCGCGCTGCTGGTGGGAATCAGCGACCGAGTAAACGACACGGTCGTCGTCGACGACCTGCCATGGTTGTGAGTCAAGCAGCGTCTTCATGGCACCTCCCCTCAAAGGCGTCAATGGACTTCGTTCTGAACAATCAGAAACAAGCCTAGTGCTCTGTCACAGCTAAAAAGTCGGATTGGCAGAATGATGAAAATCGAGGAAACTGCATGGCACAAGGAGGTGCGTCATGCGGAAGTTATACATCGTTCGACTGACGGAGCAAGAGCGAGTCGAGCTTCAAAATGT